>SMXC01000134.1 GCA_004356825.1 Caldithrix sp. | reverse complement strand
TAAATTGGACGGAGTTTTAAATCCGGCAACAAAAACGGGGCTGCACAAAAAAACGGTTTTTACGCTGGCAATCGCTGTTTTAATGCGCCGGTTCACGGGGTGGCTTTTGGTGGTTTGGGCGGTTCTAATATTCAGTGCAGTGGACGCGCTTCCGCTGTAGTAATTTCCAGTTTTTGGGTGAGTGGCAACAGTTGGTTCTTTTTTGAAGGTCGGTGGAGAAGCGCGCCACTGACCTAGGCGTTATGAAGTAAAACAAAAGGTGTCGAACCGACTATTGGGTGAATAATCGGTTCGACCCCAGTTCTTCAGTTCTTATTCTGCGATGCGAACGCGATGAAAATAGAATGAGCGAAATTCGGGATCACATGGAATCACATGTGTTGATCGAGTCGCCGGAAGATGGTCCGGTCGATCTGTTGCAACGGGCAACCGGCTTATCGAAGCAGCGAATCAAACTGGCAATGATCCAGGGGGCCGTTTGGGTGACCCGTGGGCGCAACACCCAGCGGCTACGTCGTGTAAAACGAGCGTTGCGCACCGGTGATGAAGTCCACCTCTATTACGATGCGAAAATTCTGGCCGAGGTACCGCTTGAGCCAGAGCTTATTACAGACGTCGGGGCCTATTCGGTGTGGCGCAAACCCTACGGCTTGCGATCGCAGGGCTCGAAGTGGGGCGATCACTGCACGGTGCAACGTTGGGCGGAGCGGCATCTGCAACCGGAACGTCCTGCGTTTACGGTCCACCGGCTCGACCGGGCGGCCAATGGATTGATACTGGTTGCTCATACTAAGGGCGTGGCCGCGGCGTTGTCCAAGCTTTTTCAGGCTCGAGAAATAGAGAAACGGTATCGAGCACTGGTATCGGGTGACTTTTCGCAGCAACCCAAGCCTCTTCGGGTAGAGCAGCCAATCGATGACAAAGCCGCAGTTAGCGAGTTCTCGTTGCTATGCGTTGATACGGAGGCCGGGCAGTCATTGGTGGATGTTCGAATAGAGACTGGACGCAAACATCAGGTTCGTCGTCATCTTGCAGCGCTGGGCCATCCTGTTGTTGGCGATCGCTTATACGGTACAGACGAGCAAGACGACGTGGACCTGCAATTGACAGCTTATTATTTAGCGTTTCATTGCCCGGTTAATAATGAGCGTGCTGAATACGAATTGTCTTCTGATTGTCTGCCCACGTTATAGCGGAGTAAGCGAAAACAAAAGGTGTCGAACCGACTATTGGGTGAACAATCGGTTCGACCCCTTTTCTTAGAGAATCTTAGTGAAGGAAAATGATACACATAACAAACGCATGCAGTCGGATGCGGCAGAGCCGCGCCGCTGATGCGAGGCGATAGTCCGTAACGCAGCAACCGGGAGAGGCTCGCAATACCTTGGCCATTTGTAAACATAATTTTACCGCACACACGAAAGCGGGGGAAAATCAGAAGGTATAGCTTTCAATAAAGTCTAAAGGAAACTCCACCTCAAATTATGTTTACAGAGGTGCTGATTGACTATCTTTGAGTGCGCAACATCGTTAGCATAAACTACTCGTTGAAATATAGAAACTTTGGGCTATGCTACCAGATAATCCCTTTTCGCGTCAACGGCCTATCGTGCGCACGGAGGCGAAGGAGACTCACTACAACGCCCAGCGTATAACGGGATTTCAGTCCTTTTAGCTACGGTCCATCAAGCGGATTGATTCGATGGAGCACAATCAGCAAAAGAGTACAAAACAAACAACTGCGTTGAACGTGACGATATGGACTGGGTTGCAGTTGTGCCCCACGACTCATCCGCGCGCACGTTAGGCGTACAGACAAACGGTCTACGATAATCGTGGCAAACAAAGAACAACTGTTCAAATATAAAGGCAATAAATGCGCATGTTGTGGCATTTCAATAATAGAAATGGTGGAGCGGTATGGCACATTCAATAGGATGTTGGAGTTCAACCATATAAACCCAGATGATAAGGACCCAGAATATAGCAATATAATCCGACGAGTCCTCTCCACCAAACAACTTGACGAGGTAGACAAATGCGTCTTGCTTTGTCGTAACTGCCATGGAATTTTGCACGCTCAGAATATTAATGCTGAATGGGAAATTACAGCGAATGTCGATGGTCAAAAAGCTACCCAAAGATTTAAAGGCCAAGCCATAGTTGACCTGAAAAAAAATCATTTCACTTTCCTTACAAATGAACGAATGTTGCTGAATCCATACCATGTCATAATTGGAGCATCGAAGCCCCGTACTTTGTTCGGAATACAACTTGAGACGGAAAGTTTATTAATGTCATTTCTAAAGGACATAGATAAGTCCAAAACGATAAAGATTTTTTTCTGGGGTACTCAGAAAATTGCCATGGAAGCAGAATATATTTGTGGGCGAGATATCATTCTAAAACATGACATATCGTTTTCTGGCTTCAAATCGGAGCTAATGGAAAATAAAGGCGATTCTCCCGCAATTTGGATAAGAAATGGGATCGCTCTCACTAAAGAGGGCGAGATCAAAAAAAGTGGTACTGTCACTTACAATATGGAACTTATAGTATAAAGAAACACCCAACAACGGCATTGGACTCGACGGCAAAAAACCGCGCGCCACATGCCTGATGTTAGGAGTAGCAAGGATAAAAATGAAAATGCCAGATATTGTTAAAGATATACTCAAGCCCACATTGCCCTCAATTATAACTATTCTAGTGATTTTGGGTGGCTTATTCGCATTTAATGATTTCTTAAATAATAGAATTGATAACCGAATAAATGATGCAGAGTATATCTCAAAGCTATCAAAATCCTTACGTCCATATCTTATTTTTAATCAAAATGGAAGTATTGTTTACGACCACGGAGCCGAATCTCTTTTGGATAGTATTTCAGTCGATTTTATCCTCAATTTTAACATGGATAAGCCAATAAAAATTATTATTTATCCAAAAAAATTCCTAAAGGTCAAGCCACTATTAGAATGTCTCACTGGCATTGGATATCAAGAAAAAGCAAGTAGACATGGATTCAAATCTTGGGAGTACGTTTTAGATGTCAATTCATATGGAGAAGCGGAAAACAATCTATTCATGATTGAAATTCTTGATTAAATCGCGCCGTGTTAGGGGTAGAATGAAACTATGAAACGAACATCTTTGATTTTTCTTACTCTTCTGTTCTTGGCAATTGGATATGTTATTTTTATGATGTTTTTTGCTCCTTTATCTTGGGTATATTCTTTTGAAATTAATGAAAGTGAGAAATTGATTGATGGCATTGAGAAATTTCTTAAAATGAAAGAGCGACTGCCCACTGAACACGAAGTTGACTCACTGAAAAGTGTATTAGATTTGCCAACCGGGATGAGTGGTCCCTGTTATGGAAATGATGGATGGATTAAAGAATTATTGGGTTTGGTTCGGACTTGGCCTGGGAAGTTCCTACACTTATGAATCAGCTACAGGTAAATGGAGAGAAGAAGGATGAACATTCACCCCACCCGTTTGGGAGACACCGCCCCCGATACAAAAACAACGTGTGGTGCAAAGTCCGGCGTTTGGTGGCGAGTCAGCGTTTGTTTGTGGGGCATTTGTGGTGCCGGCAGCCAGTGTGTCACGGTAGCAGCAGGCCTAACATTGGCCTTAACTCAGACGCCAAGCCGCACTGGCGATTTTTGAAATTTTGTAGTCTTATAGTAAGTTGTGTTGTTTGGAAGGTCAGATTCGCCAAATGGCTTGGCGCAGGTTAGGCAAAAGTTATACGCAAAACAGTAAAATGGATTTCTACGCATTCACTTGACACTTTATGGCTTATTAACTGATGAAATTGATAATTCGTAATCTTGCTCGCAGAACTACCGAAGAAGAGCTAAAAGCTCTTTTTCAGGAATATGGCACCGTACAATCTTGTGATTTAGTGTCAGACAAGACCACCGGTGGATCCAAGGGTTTTGCTTTTGTGGAAATGCCGAAACCAGGAGAAGCCAAGGTAGCAATGAAAAACTTGAATAATATGACTGTTGCCAGTAACAAGATTCGTGTCAAAAGAGCTGAAAACAAATCGGAATAATATGGCCGTCAAAATCGACGCCGCAAGCGGCACCTCTCATTTTCGCGTTATCGACCAAAAACACTCAGCGTAATGTCGGTGCATCGAAAGTTATGAGTAGTGAACAATCGAATAACCCCTTGCATGGCCTAACGCTCGCGAAAGTTGTAACGAGGTTAGTAGAGCATTACGGCTGGGATGGGATGGCTCAGAGAATCGACATAAATTGTTTCAAGAGTGATCCATCAGTAAAATCATCACTGAAGTTTTTGCGTAAAACCCAATGGGCCAGAGATAAGGTAGAAGAGTTGTATATTTCAACATTTGTAAAGCAATCCCCTTGGGGTAATGCCAAGTAAATGGTACTGAGTTACCCGTACGGTAGTTGTTGAAATTACTAAGCATTTTGCGCATAACAAACGCATGCAGTCGGACAAAGTGCCCGCTACGCGCGCACTTTGCCGCTGATGCGAGGCGGAAGGCGGCAATATGACGGTAAAAGCAATATGAAATTGGCTTACAAGTTTGTCTCATCCATAATTGTCCTCGTTGGATTTGTTTTTATCCTGGATAGTCTCACCAGCTGGGACAGTTTTGCGGTTGTTGGTGCCAGTGGCGGCTGGGCTGTGGCCATGACAGGTCTGCTTCACTTGCAAGTGGCCATCGGCGTGACGCGAAATGCAGCGATACGTTGGCTTGCTGTAGCGAGCAGCTTGATATTGCTGTCTTTTGGTGTGTCGGGATGGTTATTCGCATCGTTTGCGAACGAGTGGCTGGAATTAACCGCCGCCGCAACACTACTTTTGGCCAGTGTGTTTGCCATAACTACGAGTCGATCGGGGAAAGGTAATGCCGCCTGACTTATCGCTCAAAGTTCGCTCCCCTCGGTCGCCGGACCGCGGCCGCTTGGCAAGAGTCGTTATGAAAGGAAAAATTAGTATGATACAGATATTGATAGATGGAATTAATCGGATGATGACCGTGTTCTCGGCGCGTCTTGACATTGCGAATGATAATGCAAAATGGTACTCGACTTTTGCATTGGCAGAATGTGCCGGCATCGCGTCATATTTGAAAACAGAAGACTCGCTTCCTTTACAAACCTCCCTGGTCTTGCTCGGAATATCTCTATTATGGTTCATCTGTTCCGTCTATATAAATTTTGGTATTCGACGAATTATGATGGAGCAGTCAGCGCAGGCTATATCACAGTTTTCGGATCTCAAAGGCCCGTTAGAAATTGAGATTTCTGATGCAGCGGAGAAGGACGCTTTAAAAAAACAGATTCACAAATTATTAAACGCTGGAGAGCAGGAGATACTGGAAATAAAAAGTGGGACACTGAGCGTTTTAATTTTCTTGGTCTCGCATTTTTCGGTCTTGGTACAGCGTGCGCTTGTATCGGTATATTGAGCCGATGAAAAACAGTGACTTAATAGTTATGTGTGTATTATGGAGAAATGTAATTGTTATTATCTCGCTGAGATGGAGTGATAGGAACAATGAATTTATATAATAGTTGGCAAGCATTCTAAAATGCTCACAATAAAAAAAACAGAACTATTATTAACTAAATTAACTTAAAAACTTAGAGCTATGGAATATATAGCTATTTTTATTAGTAAAAATGCATCATTCTTCAATTCATATGGAAATTGGTTGATGATTCCTTTATTTACAATTGTTATTATCACCGATCGACTGCTATCTAAAACAACATTCACATCGCGACTGACAAAGTGGGCTTTAAGAACACCATTATTTATTATATCAGTCGTTTTAGGTGCTCTCATTTTTATGACCAATTTCCCTTTAAACCCAATGGTTAGCGCGATTGCAAAAGTGCAAAAAAACATTGGTCAAAAAGTTTATGATTTTGATTTTATAGATGTTAGAAAAGACAGCACATATAAAATATCAGATTTCGCAGGAAAAGTAATTTTACTAAACTTTTGGGGAACATATTGTGGGCCTTGTATAGAAGAGTTTCCCGATCTAAAAAGGATTGAATCTGACCATCCTGACAAGGTATGGGTAATCGCTCTGAGCGATGAAAATAGAGAACGAATTATGAAATTTGTCCAAAAGATAGAAAGTCCAACGATTGTTGGTAGTTTTGCATCGGAAAAATGGATTGACTTAGAAAACTTTCGCCCATTAACAATTATAATTGATAAAAATGGGATAATAAGAGAGTATATGTTTGGGAAGAAGGATTATAACTTTTTTAAATCAGTCATAGATAAACATTTATGAGTTTGCTAATAGAGATACTGTTAGACTTTTGAGGGATGAACACTTGCCAATAAAAAATGGACGTCATTAAAACAGACATTTATTCAAAGCGCTGAGAATATGATGATAAGAAACACATAACAAAACAATGCACTGGATAAATTCTACGCTGGCGCTCCGAATTTGCCAGTGATTGTAGTCGTTAGATGAAGCCTTCGGCAGGTTTTGAAGTCAAACATCGGCGAAAATAAGGGAGTGCTGATAAAAACCCTTATATAGTGAAATGAACTCGGTTCTCTAACAAACGGATTTCAAGCGAAGACGGCAGGATTAGTTGTGATGTCGTTTTTTTTGCTCTTCGTCTCGCATGAATCCTAAACATTAGCCGTTTCCTACACGCATCTATTAGCCTACAGCGCCCTGAAACCAAAAAATGACAATAACCCACAAAGAATCGCTCAGTTGCATGGTGCTCTCCCTGCTCATGCCGTGTGTTCTCTTTTGCCTGCTGGCCGGTTGCACCACCGTCCAACAAACCGCTGCAGAACTGCAACGTCTCCAAGGGACATGGGAGGGAGTCAAGGAGGGCGACAAAATCACCATCACGATCACCGGTAATTCATTCCGCTTTTACCGGGACACGAACTTTTGGTTTGAGACGACCATTACACTGCCCGCCGGCACAGACCCACAGCAGCTACGCGCCACCATCGAACGGTGCCCGCCATCGCAGAACAATAGCATCGGCAAAGTGGTCCCCGCCATCTTCAAGATTGAGGAGGGAACACTGACCCTGGTCGCGTTCTCAGACCACGAGGCAGAGCCGCCGAAAAACTTTGAAGATAGAGAGGCTATGCGCTACGAACTCCGGAAGGTTCAACGTTAAAATAGAAAATGGTAAACTACCCGAAATGAAAGAATTGTGGTCTTTGCATTTGTAATAAGAAAACTCAATAGAGACTCAAATACAGGAATTTACCATGTTGAAAAAAATATTGTGGACAACAGTCGCCGTTATCATTGTTACTGTGCTCTACTTGGTTGCGTGGCCGGTACCCATCGATCCCATTGCCTGGGAAGCTCCACCCAACCCGGGTTATAGCGGACCCTTTGCGCCCAATCAGCGTCTAACAGGCATCGAGACCTTGCCCCTGGGCGACAACCATGGGCCGGAGGACATAGCTATCGATGCACAAGGCCGCATTTATGCCTCTACCCACGAAGGTCGTATCGTGCGCCTGCAGGCCGATGGTTCCAACCCGGAGAATTGGGTCGAAACCGGTGGTCGCCCACTGGGTATCGATTTTGACAATAGCGGCAATTTGATTGTCGCAGACGCTTTT
>SMXC01000133.1 GCA_004356825.1 Caldithrix sp. | reverse complement strand
TGGCGCTCAAGAAAAGAACCTCGCTTTAACCTGGCAAACTCCGCAGCCGGGAATGGGTTTGCGTGAATCAGCTCAACTTTCGCAGATTCCATATAGTCAAGACAGCTCCCTAAGTGCGGAGAAAATCTTCCCGGAGGGAAACCTCGATGCCGATCTGCAACAGGTCGACCTGCGCCAGACAAATAGTTGGCGTTTACGTCTGGGAGAAATACCGACGACAGAAATGCTCGAAGTACAATTAGTGAATTCTGTGGCGCCATTTGTCCTGTGCAATAGATTGGTACCCCTGATGAAGCGGGATTGCACCGGGCAAAAGCATATCGTTAATGTCACCGCCATGGAAGGTAAATTCTTAAGATTTAAGAAAGCGCCACGTCATCCCCATACGAATATGGCAAAGGCGGCCCTGAATATGCTGACGCATACAGCCGCTAAAGATTTGGCTAAAGACGGCATCTACATGAATGCCGTTGATACCGGCTGGGTCACGGACGAAGATCCCGCAGAACTTTCCGAGTTTAAACAAAGAGTGCATGACTTCCAGCCGCCATTAGATGTTATCGATGGCGCGGCGAGAGTTTGTGATCCTTTCTTTGATGGCATCCTGACCGGCAAACATTGGTGTGGTAAATTTCTTAAAGACTATTTTCCCATAGATTGGTGATGCGCCGTTCTTTGGGAGAGTGAGGGAAACAACATGTTTCCAGTGCAATATACAGTGTTAGCGTCTTCAGGTGTTAAAGTGTTTACGGATTTATTAATTTCAATATATTAGCACACAAACACTTTACCCACATTGCAACGTTATTTCGAAAACCTTCTACTAGTCACGGGGGCGTCGCCGGCGAAACGGGGCTGGCCATTATTCAGGCTTTGGTTGCCAAAGGAGAATCAGTTCGGGCGCTGGTTTTCCGCCACAATCAGGTTGCGCTCCTGAAGCAACTGGGTGTTAAAGAAGTTGTGGTTGGAAATATGCTGAGTCAGGAATCGGTCAACGAAGCCGTTGCGAATGTCCGCGGAATTTACCATATTTGTCCGAATAGGCACCCTGACGAATTCGCCATCGGGCAGATCGTTGTACGAATTGAGCGGCCCCGATGTTTTTAATAAAAATGAGATGGCTGCAATTCTTGAAGAACAGCTTAATCCGAAGTGTCTCAGTGCAGGAAATCGGTATTGAAATGTGGCAGGAGCAAGCAAAAACACTGAGCTGGGCGATTACCAGCTTGACACCCGGGTGCAGATGTTTCGGTATTTTGAACGATTATATAATGACTTAATCGAATATCTGAGTAAAAGCTGTCGAAAATAACATTTTTCTTTATTGCACTTCGGTCTCCTTTGCCAAAGCCAATGTCCACGTTTGAGCACAAATACTTGAGATTTAGCCTCAAACGAAGTGAGAAATGTTAGTTAACCTGAGTTCGATATAAGGATCATGGGCAAAAAACTTACATATACCGTCATTCCGGCAATCTTTAAGCCGGAATCTAGCTGTAATAACGAAAAGATTCCTGCCTGCAATCCGCCGGAATGATATTGGACGGGTCGTTTTCGGTCTTTGATCCTCATTTTATTCCTTACGTCGAACTGACCTTAGTTAATAAATTATATTCCGAAAAAATGAATTAATCTTGAAACATAAGTATTTAATGTTTTTATTCCTCTATATTTATGTTAATTCGTGATCAAATCTCTATAAAATAAACCGGAGGAACAATGAAACCTTACGACTTATCTCAACCACTGAATCAAGACTATCCGTTTTGGCCGTACTACCCGCCTTTCGAAGTCAAATACATAAAACGTAAAGCAGAGCATGGGGTGAATGCGCAGTATATCCAAACCTCCAACCACATGGGGACGCATTTAGATGCGCCGCGCCATTTCGTCACCAACGGCATGACCATCGATGAAATTCCAATTGAGTGGCTATATGGCCCGGGGGTGATTGTCAATCTTTCGGACGAGCTCGACGAGCTGGATGTTTACACGCCGGAAATGATTGAAAAGCGCGTGGAGATTAAGGAGGGCGATATTCTGCTGCTGCACACCGGTTGGCACAAATATGCCCAGGATGGCCCGGAAGCTGACGAGATAAAATACATTCACATGCACCCGGGTGCTCATCCGGACATGGTCCCCTGGCTGCTCGAAAAGAAAATCCACATCTGGGGCGTCGATGAAGTTTCTACCGACCATCCCATGAATCTGCCAATTGGCCGGTTTTTAGGGAAAGACACGCACGGCTACTGCGACAAAGTTCAGGCAAAATGCGCGGAAAAATTTGGCGAAGAAAAGGCGAAAGAACTTTTTCCGGATTCCGCGTATCAGTTAACTCACAACGCTCTCTTTCCACACCATTGCATGCATGTGGAAAATCTTGGCGGCGATATTTCTGCCCCGGAGCTGCAAAACAAACGTTTGACCCTCGGTGTCTTTCCGTGGAAATTCAAAGGCGGGGAAGCAGCGTTCTGCCGGGCGGTCGCGTTTTTAGAAGTGTAATTCGTTAATCGTTATTGGTTACCTGGAAGTCAAACTTCGAATTCCGAAATACAGGGTTAAACGAATAAACCAATAGACGAATAAACGAGCATACGGAATGAACGAATCTCTCACAAATGGTCCACTTTCCGGCATCAGAGTCATTGATCATACAACGGCGCTGGCCGGACCCTATTGCACCCAGCTTCTTGGCGACCTCGGCGCTGACGTCATTAAAATTGAACGCCCGGACGGCGGCGACCAGTCACGCGGCTGGGGGCCGCCATTTGTCGGGGGGGAAAGCGCCTATTTTCTCGGTACCAACCGTAACAAACGCGGCATGACGCTGAACTTAGCCAGCACAGAAGGCCGCGAAATATTCAGTCGGCTTCTGCAAAAGACAGATGTGCTCGTGCACAATATCCCCCGTGAGTCTTCCCGAAAAAAGCTCGGTTTAGATGAAGTGACGTGTCTTGAATTAAACCCGAAACTCATCTGGGCGAGTATTACCGGATTTGGGAATACCGGACCTTATGCCGAAAAAGGCGGGTACGATATCATCGCTCAAGGTATGAGCGGCACCATGTATGTAACCGGTGAGCCGAATCATCCGCCGATTCGTTTTCCGACTCCAATTGCTGATCTTACCGCTGGAATTTATACCGCGCTGGCTGTCGTCTCAGCGCTTTATGTGCGAGAACGAACCGGAAAGGGTCAAGCCATCGACACGGCCTTACTGGATTCGCAAGTCACCTGGCTTTCTAATTTGGCAAGCAATTTCCTAACTGCCGGAGAATCACCAAAAAAACTCGGCAATGCACACCCGTCCATCGTTCCCTACCAGCCTTTTCCGACTGCAGATGACTGGATCATTGTGGCGGTCGGCAGTGAGAGGCTGTGGAAAAGTTTTGTTGCAGCCATCGACCTTCCGCGACTGAGTGAAGACAAAAAATTTAAGACGAATGCTGACCGGTTGGCGCATCGAGAAGAACTTGTGAATTTACTCGCTGAACATTTTAAGAAAAAAAACTCGAAAGACTGGCTTAAGAAACTCGAATCTGCAGGCATTCCGGCGGCGCCGATCTACAAACCGGAAGAGAGTTTATCTGATGAGCACTTACTCGCGCGCGGAATGATTATTGAACTTGAACATCCTGCGATTGGCGCGTTTAAAATGCTCGGCAATCCGATGAATTTTAGCAACACCCCTGTGACCTACCGGCGGCCGGCGCCCATGTTGGGTGAACATACTGTGGAAATTTTGGCCGAATTGAGATACTTGAAGAAAGACATTGAGAATTTTAAATCAAAGAAGGTAGTTTGAAGGTCGGCAACGATCGCGATCGTTGCCGACCTAATTCAAAATTGATATGGCTCAAAACGAAGAAATCATCCGCCGTTCCGCAACCGAGATTCGTAATCTTATTGCCAAAAAAGACCTCTCCCCGGTCGAAGTCATCGAAGCCTCGCTCCAGCAAATTGAGAAATACAACAAAAAAATCAATGCTGTCGTCACTTTAAATGAACGGGCACTCGACGATGCCAAAAAACTGCAATCTCAAAAAGGTGAACCGGGACTGCTCTTCGGACTACCGGTCGGCATCAAAGATGTGACCCCGACTGCAGGCCTGCGTACTACCTTTGGTTCGTTACTGTTTAACCATCATACTCCAGACAAAGATGCGTTGATTGTTCAGAGATTAAAAGTCGCCGGTGCAATCATTATCGGCAAAACCAATACCCCAGAATTTGCTGCCGGTGGACATACCTGGAACGATGTGTTTGGGGTAACAAGGAACCCGTGGAACCCGGATTTAAGTCCGGGTGGCTCAACCGGTGGTGGTGCTGCAGCACTGGCCACCGGCATGATTGCCTTATCGGATGGAACAGACCTTGGCGGCTCTTTGCGCATTCCGGCTTCTTTTTGCGGAATTGTCGGACTGCGACCCTCACCGGGTTTGGTTCCTGGTTATCCTTCTGACTATCTGTGGGATAATTTGCATATCCCGGGTCCAATGGCGCGCACCGTGGAGGATGTCGCCCTGATGTTGCAGGCTGTTTGCGGCCAGAGTCCTCTATCCCCACTCTACCAGCCAACGCAGGACAGAGATTTCGTTGACGCTGTTTCTAAAGGAATACCGAAAGGTTTGAAAGTCGCTTATTGTAAGGATGTTGCCGGAATCGGCATTGATGAAGATATTGAAATAGTCTGCCGCAATGCTGCCTTTGAGCTTTCTCAAGCCGGGGTCGAAGTTGAAGAGATCGACCTTGACCTGTCATTTGCTCGCCAAGCTTTCCTGACATTACGCGGCTACAATTTCGTTGCGCATTTTGCTAAATATCTGGATAATATCGACCAATTCGGCATTAACGTTTCAAACAATTTAAAAGCGGGCTTAAAAGTCACTCCGGAAGAATTGGGCGCCGCCGAGCAAGCCCGGACTAAACTCTGGAATATTTTCCGTGACCTTTTCGACAAGTATGATCACTTGTTAACACCCTGCATGGCTGTGCCGCCCTTCCCGGTAGAACAAAACTACCCAGAGACGCTTGCCGGTAAAAAAATGGAAACCTACATCGACTGGCTAGCTCCGACATTTGTGCTTAGTTTGGCGGGTTTACCAGTTGCCTCGGTTCCATGCGGATGCGATTCAAACGGGCTGCCGGTTGGGATGCAGGTCGTTGGGAAGCCGGTGGGAGAGGAGGCGGTATTGACGTTTGCCAGGTTACTTCAGGAAGCTTTTCCGATAGGGCTGCCGGAACTATCCCGCCTGCTTTAACGCAAACGTCTTGTTTCCCTCAATCATGATTGACACTAATTGCGAACGTAAAACTTTAAAATCTTATTGACATTAAGGGTAAGGTTTAGTAAAATACGGCTCAAATTTTACAGCTTATGAAGCTGAGTTTCTGTACACAGTTTTTGTCTATTGGATTCCTCACTCGGCCACTATTGGGGCCTTAGCGATTTTGTATTTAAATAATACATCAAAAAAACAGGCCCTCACGAAAGTCGGGGCCTTTTTTGTTCAAAGAACATGTCACGATGAATAAAAAAATAGCAATTCAAGGAACCGAGGCATCCTTTCATGATATGGCGGCTCGTGAATACTTTGGGTCTGCCATTGATCTTGTGGAATGCCGTACCTTTAGGCAACAGTGTAGGGAATTAGTCGCGGACGGATCCGACTATGCTTTAATGGCCATTGAAAATTCGCTGGTGGGCAGCATTTTGCCAAACTATGGATTGCTCGAAGAATTCCCCATTGAAATTGCCGGCGAAGTGTACATCCGGATTCAACAACATCTGCTGGCGCTGCCCGGTCAGAGGCTCGCAGATATTGCAAGCGTCCGCTCCCATCCCATTGCTTTGCAGCAATGCAGCGAGTTTCTCGAATCACAACCGCAAATTCACAGTATAGAGTCTCATGACACCGCCGCCAGCGCCAAAGAAATTGCGGCAAACCAGCTCCAGGGTATTGCCGCCATCGCCGGCCGATTGGCTGCCGAACGATTCGGGTTAGTCATTCTGGCGGAGTCAATCGAGAATAATAGAGCCAATTATACCCGGTTCCTGATTCTTGAAAAAGAAAATGATAAACAGGTGGCGAAATTGCCCAATAAGGCCTCGCTAACCTTTCATGTTAGAGACCGGATCGGCGCGCTGGCCGAAGTTCTAAATATTTTCATTACCTATTCTCTTAACCTTGGGCTCATTCAATCAACTCCGATGCTCGGCCGGCCTGAGGAGTATGCGTTTCATGTGGACATAAACTTTCAAAATTATACCGACTTTCTTGCTGCTCTAAAACAGGTTGGCAAAGTCACAACCAAACTAAAGATACTGGGCAAGTATCAGGCCGGGGCAAAACCCGGTAGCTACAATAAAAAATAGCGCGGCGAAGCGGCAAATCTTTAAAATGACCTGCTTTGTCGTGATTCAAACATTCGCTGTCATTGACACGGGTGAATTTTGCTGCTGTCTGAAATGACGCCGAAGGCAAATGACCTAATGACTTAATGACGAGTAATTGTCATTCGCTTCGCGTCATTAAGCCAATTTCTTGCAAAAAAGTGCACAAGTTCAGAAATATTACTAGCAACCGAGTGGAAAAAAGATGAGTGATAAAAAACCAATATTGAATCTGGTCTCTAATGGCGACTGGCTGGGTGGCGGCGAGGGTCCTTTTGTAATCGCCGGTCCTTGCAGTGCGGAAACAGAAGAGCAAATCATGAAAACTGGATTGGCACTCCGGAAGATTCCGCAAGTGCGTGTTTTTCGGGCAGGAATCTGGAAGCCGAGAACCCGTCCAAATAGCTTTGAAGGTGTTGGCGTCGAAGGCCTGAAGTGGCTCAAGAGCCTTAAGGAGGAGACCGGCTTGGCGACGGCCGTTGAAGTTGCAAACGAAGGGCATGTTTATGAAGCTCTGAAATTTGGAATTGACGTCCTCTGGATTGGCGCACGCACAACGGCAAATCCATTTTCCGTTCAGGAAATCGCCGATACCCTGCGAGGTGTGGATGTGCCGGTTTGGGTCAAAAATCCTGTAAATCCTGACTTACAGCTCTGGGTCGGCGCTCTAGAACGGCTTAACAACGTCGGAATCCGCCGGCTCGGGGCCATTCATCGCGGCTTTACAACGCATGAAAAAACCCACTATCGCAATTCTCCTAAATGGCAAATCCCGATTGAGCTCAAAAGACTGATCCCTGAAATTCCTCTCATTTGCGATCCGAGCCATATTGCCGGAGAATCTCAATACCTGCGAGAGATTTCTCAGACCGCTTTAGACCTCACCATGAATGGGCTCATGATCGAGACCCACCCCGATCCCGCCAGCGCCCTGAGTGATGCACAGCAACAAATAGAACCTGCTGCCTTAGGGGATCTACTGAACAGCCTGGAAATTCGGGTCAACCTTGGTAAGTTCAGCGATGAGACGCTGGACAGCCTGCGTCGGGAAAGCAATGCTGTCGATTATGAACTGCTCGAAGCCCTGGCGAGGAGAATCAATGTCGTCAAACGGATCGGACAGCACAAGAAACGGCACGGCATGGCCGTGCTGCAACCTGAACGCTGGAATGAAGTTATTGAAGACAGACTCAAACTTGGCAGTGAATTGGGTTTGGAAAAAAAGTTTGTTAAAGAAATCTACGACATTCTGCACAGTTATGCAATCAAGGTCCAATCTGATGTGATGAATGAGCGTGAAAAGTAAAGTGAGTTATCGAGGATAGATCCCTAAACAACCTGGCAATATACAAGTGTTCAGGTGTTTAAGTGTTTAAGTGTTTAAGTGTTTAAGTGTTTATCAAGTTGACTAATTTCAAGATATCTTAACACCCTAATACGCTAGCCACCCAAACACGAGAACACTTTTACCCACATACAACGTTATTTCGAAAACGCTCCACTAGTGCAAAGGTTTGAGTTCTTTGGCTTTTCGCCGCAGTTCCTTTCTTAATAACTGCACATTGGGGCAAACTTTCGCTAATCGATCCCAGAAAGCCGAACTGTGGTTTTTGACTTCCGTATGCACCAGCTCGTGAAGCATCACATAGTCGATGAGCATGTCGGATAACCGCATCAGGTGCAGGCTCAGGTTGATGTTGTTTTTGACCGAGCAGCTTCCCCACCGGGAACGATGATTTTTGATAAAAACGCCGTTGTATTTAAATCCATGTTTCAGTGCGAGGACTGCCAACCTGCCCGGTAAAAATTCTTTTGCTTCTCTGCGATAGGTTTCAATCAGCCCTTTGCGAATTTGGCTTTGAACTTCGGGGGCGCTGATCTCCATATCTGCCGGGTGGCAGACAAGTATCACGCCATTACGTATTTTGCGGGTAACATTTCCTGAACGGCCAGGTTGAACTTGAAGGCGGTGCCACCGCGTGTGAATGGTTTGCGTTCCGTCATAAATCAATGACTCCGTTTCAAACTCCTTAACTCTCTGCAAATTTCGGAGAATCCAATCGCGCTTTTCCAGAACGATTCGTTCTGCCGCCGACATACTCATGCCATTGGGAACCGAGACTTGCACACCCTTGTACGGCTTGATGCGGATGTTTAGATGACGGGCGCGATGGCTTCGTATGAAGGAGATGGCGCCGAGATCGTTTAGGTTAGATTTGCTTGATTTCATTTTTCGAACCAACTAATTTTAGTGCCGCGTGGCCTCGTACTCCGCCTCGGACAGGGCAAACTCCAGGTCGGCAATTTTGACCTCCTGCTGCTAGAAAAAAAACACTCAACTCCTCAAGCCGCCAATTCATAAATGCTCTTCCCGCCGCCAAAATATGCCTCATAGACATGCTGGTAGACCAAATCACATTTGTGCCGATAAAGGTCCGGCGTAAAAGAATTAGGCAAGCCTTTGTCAAGTACATCGTCTATTGCTACCCGCACTGCTGCCCTGGCCTGCTGACGTTTGCGCCAATCCAGAACCAATTTGCCTTTCTTCAACGTTCGCAACAAGTCTTGGGCCACCTTTTTGATTTGCTTAATCTCAGCTGGTTTCATTTCCATTTCGGGCTTGGTCAAGACGTCGAAAACAGCGAGCATCTTTTGTCGAGTGCTTTTCATACCGCAACCGTTTGACGCGCTCGTCACAATGCCTTTGACCTTGTCGTACATGCGCACGGCTGACGCCTTGTCGATGCTGATTCACCATGGCTTTGCCGCGGAAGCCGCGGCCGATGAAATGCTCGACGAGCGCGTCTTCGGTTTATGGGTGTGTCTTGGTTTTCCAATCGGCACGCTTGCCCATTTTTATTTGCCCCAGCACCTATCTTCCCCATCGATTGGTGGGACGACCCTGCGTGGGTCGCCCCAGGGGCAGGCACATAGGCATGCCCTACATGTTTCATTGCCAATTGTCCGGATTGTCTTCATCCTCATCCCAATTGGCGGGATTGTTAATGATATATTCGCGGATGCGATTTAATTCATCGTCATCGCGGACAATATGTTCGTAATAATCGCGTTGCCACAATTTGCCGGGGAATCGCGGCCACCCGTGTTGTTTCACGCTGCGAATGTATTCGTTGGTGGTCATGGTTTTGAACCAACCCGCCACGTCCCCCAAGGGCGGGGCATCAATTGTAGGGGCACCCCTGTTTGGGTGCCCTTCATCCGAATCAACACGGTCATCGGTTTCCTCGCGACCCGGGCGACCACCTGGGCGACCACACAGGGTCGCCCCTACGGATTCTACGGGTTCATGGAACATCAGAATTCCGTGGAAATGGTTCGGCATGATCCTCCCGGCATCTGTTTCCACGTTCGGGAATTTATTATTTAATTCTTCCCACCACTGCCAGACCATGCGCCCCGCGTCATTCAACACCATTTCTGCATTCACCACGTCGCCAAACAGGCATAACCGATTTTGTGTGCAGATGGTGACAAAATAGGCCCCGGGTTGGGAATAATCATATTCCGGTAACCGGATGGACCGCCGGTGGTGTTTTTCGGAATCGTATGTCATCCTTTATTTACCGACAAACATGATTAATTCCGTATGGCGGGCCTATGTGCGGCCAATTGATGGCGTAGGGGCGGGCCTGTGTGCCCGCCCGAATCCCCCAATCCATTCCGTAGGCGCGCCCCTGTGTGGGTGCCCAATCCCGTTTTTCGCCTGGCCGGACCGGTAAGAGAAACCACGCAGGGTCGCCCGTACAAATATGTTTTCATTTATCATTTTCAGATGGGGTTTTGATTTCCAAGTCCGAGATTTCCAATTCGCCAGAGATGAGGCGCGGCAGCAACAGGTCCGAGTTTGGCGTAGCCCAAGCGTTTTAATTTGAAGATTCTTTATGAGATCAAAAACTGGAAGAGTGTCCAAGTGATATGTCATTTGGCAGTACGTCTTTGAGGTCGGGGTGCTCCGTCTCGATAGCTCGCATTTGTTCGGACACCAGCAGGAGCCGGCCTTGTTTACATTCCTAATATTCTTAATAACTATATAAAAACAAACGTTTTAAATTTCAGACCCTTATCATATCTTGAAATTTTGTTGCACATCCTCGCGCTCAATATATTTCCCTGCGTACTCCGGGGCTTTCAGCGGTTCGCAGAGTCTAAATGCCATATTTCTCCGCAAAAGCCATCAACGCCTCCTCAAAAATTTTCATCGACGGCCGCACGAGTCCGGCGCCGATCTGGCCAATGCCGGCCTTCTTGTGAGCGATGCCGGTGTTGACGCGCGGGGTGATACCAGTTGCAATGACTTTTCGG
>SMXC01000132.1 GCA_004356825.1 Caldithrix sp. | reverse complement strand
GTGTATGAAAAAGCAATTGAAACTTGACAGGCGCTCTGAAGTAGTTAATTTACTTAATTGTCCTATGGATGGTAAGACCTACAATAAAATTTTGATAAGCAAGAATATCTTTTCTCCTTCATCCAGATAAGTAATTAGCTTCCCGTTTTAGAGTTAGTTCTTTACCCGACAAACAACTTCACCGCAAAGCCGACCGCCGCGATCATCACGATCCAGCGGATCAACTTGTGCCCTCGTTCGACCACAACGTGTGTGGCCAGCAGAGCGCCCACCGCGTTTCCGGCAGCCAGAATTGACCCCCGGAAGAAATCGACCTGGTTGTTCAAAATAAAAATCATCAATGCAAACGGCGTGAAAATTAAAATTATCAAAACTTTTAAAGCGTTGGTTCGGACCAGGTCATAGCCGGCAGCGGTTAAAACAGCGATGAATATAAATCCGATGCCGCCCTGGATAAAGCCGCCGTAAAAACCAATACCGAAAAACGCGACCGCCAGAATTAACTTCTTCCTGCCAGTGATCTTTGGCGTCGAATTCAATTCCTTCACCTTTGGATTTAAAAAAACCATTCCGAGAATCAAAACCATAATAATTGCCAGCAGACGTTTAAAAAGCAGCTCATCAATTTCAACAGCGAGTTGAGCTCCCAAAACAGATCCGGCAATTGCCGGCAAAGCCGTGATGATAGTCACGTCTTTGGGGATGACTTCAAATTGATGGAATTTGGCGGTAGCGAAAATATTTTGAACTAGAATTGCGATGCGGTTGGTACCGTTCGCAACCGCCGGAGGCAAACCAAGGAAAATCAGAAAAGGCAGGGTAAGCAGCGATCCGCCGCCGGCCGTCACGTTCAAAAAACCGGCGAAGATGCCGATGATGCCCAGAAGGATGAGTTGTAGGATTTCCATATTCACTTCTTATATCTTGACTTTGGTCGTCATATTTTGGCTTCGGGGTTCAATAGGCCTAGAATAAATGTAAAAAACCTAAATAACGAAGTCAAGCGCTTGACTAGAGTCTCTGAAGGTCCGCCATTTTTTGTAGCGGAGGGCGACCCGACTCCACTTTCCAGCAGGTTTCTAAATAATAAGTCGGGAAGGAGGCGCGTTGAGCCCGGCCTCTGGCTTAGCCCAGGAGAGAGTCTGAGGACACCGCAGCTGTCTTTCTTTCCATATCCGTCTGCAAAAGCGAGGAGGCGGAAGCGGCTCAAAAACGTGAGACCGCAAACGTGAAACATGAGAAGCGCTATCTCTCTAACAAGCCAAAGCTAACAGACGCGTTTCACATCTCACGTTTCACATTTGCTTTTCTATAGCCGTAGGTGCTTATTTATGTTAAGATTGCCGAAAAATGCCTTGACAAATATGAAAATTTTGTTAATTTCTAGTTTTATCAATTCCTGCCTTAAATGAAATAAGAACTTATACCTGAAGGGAGATCCTATGCGAAAACTCCGCATTGGCGTCATCGATTTGGTCACCAAAGCGCCGACGACGTCATTATGGGCGCGGGTAATGAACGCCAATCTTGCCAGTATCATGCCGCAAATCATTGCCTTGTGGTGCGAACAGGAGGGACATGACGTCACATTTACCTGCTTTACCGGGTTCGAAGATTTGCTCAACGAGCTGCCGGAAGACGTCGACATCGTTTTCATCAGCGCTTTCTCGCAAGCCGCCCAGCTTTCATACGCCTTAAGCAACCTGTTTCGCTCCAAAGGAGCGGTCACTGTCCTCGGCGGGCCCCATGCCCGCTGCTATCCCCAGGACTCTCAGAAGTACTTTGACTACGTCCTCGGATTCACGGACAAAGCGCTCATTCGAGATGTTTTGCAGGATTGTTCTCAGCACCGCCCGGTCGGCGCTCACCTGACGACCAGCGGTCAACCGGCCGAACTTCCCGGTGTACAAGAACGTTGGAAGTTTGTCGAGCATGTCATCAAAAAATCTCCCCTGATCAAAATCGTACCGATGATAGGCAGTCTCGGCTGCCCCTACACCTGCAGCTTCTGTATTGACTCCGTGATTCCTTACCAAACCCTCGACTTTGATGTGCTTAAAGAGGATTTAAGGTTTCTCTTAAAGAAATTCAAACGGCCGCGTATTGGCTGGCATGATCCGAACTTCGGCATCCGTTTCGACGATTACATGGGCGCCATCGAAGAGGCGATCCCTGCGGACAGCATCGATTTCATCGCCGAAAGCAGTTTGTCGATCCTGGCCGAGCCTCATTTGAAACGGCTTAAACGCAATGGTTTCAAAGCCATCCTCCCCGGCATCGAGTCGTGGTACGACATGGGAGACAAGTCAAAGACCGGCAGCAGTAAGGGAATGCAAAAAGTCGAGCAGGTCTCCGAGCATGTTAACATGATTTTGACATACATTCCTTATTTGCAGGCCAACTTCGTGCTTGGCCTCGATCAGGATGAGGGCGCTGAACCGTTTGAGCTTACCAAAAAGTTTGTGGATATGTCGCCCGGCGCCTTTCCTGGTTATTCTCAACTATCCGCATTCGGGCAGGCGGCCCCGCTCAACCTGGAATATCAAAAAGAAAACCGGGTGCTCCCTTTTCCTTTCCACTTCCTCAATAACAATCACGCCATGAATGTCAGGCCCAAAGGTTACTCCTGGCCTGAGTTCTATGATTACCTGATCGATTTAAGCAAGTACTCATTTTCCTGGCGTGCGATTTACAACCGCTTCAGAGCAATAGATGCGCAGATACCGAAGTGGATGAACTTCGTCCGCGCCATTTCTTCAGAAGGGTTTGGCCGGATCAAATATTACACCGAAATACGCCGCCGTCTCGACGAGGATCCGCAGTTTCGGCCCTACTTCGAACAGGAAACTACCAAGCTTCCGGACTTTTATATTGAACGGATAAAAACCGACCTCGGGCCATTCTGGGACTGGCTGCCGGAAGGCGCGCTTTATCACGACCCGAATGCCTATCTCAAAGCGGAGGGGGAAGCAAAGGCCGCTGTTGCATCTGCCGACTTAAATTTAAAAAAACAAACATAACCAGCTCAAACGGTCGAATGGCGATCTTCTTAAGACGATGTGAATTTTTATGGTATTCAAAAATAAAAAAATCCAGATTTAGGTATGAGCAAACTCTACGATAAATGTGAAGGGGTGAAAAATCATCATAAAATAATGGCGAATTAAAAATTCCCGGCAATTCTTTACTAATATCTAAAAAGGAGGGTAGGATGAAACGAGAACTATTAAAATCATTGACGATGTTGGGACTTTCGGCATCTGTCGTTTGGCTGGTCGGCTGCACAACTGAGGAAGAGAGTAAACCGGTTGAAGAAGAAATGACGGTTTCGACTGTCTTTGTCAAGCACAATGTCGCGGACTATGCGGCATGGCGATCTGTCTACGACGCTGATGAGCCAAGACGGACAGAAGCCGGTTTAAAGGAAGTGGGTGTATACAGGCACTCTGATGATGAGAATATGATTCTGTTGGTTTGGGAAAGCAATAACCTAACCGCTTTTAACTCTATGTTGGAATCACCGGACCTGGCAGAAAAGATGAAAGAAGCGGGTGTCACCAGCAAGCCTGAGTCCTGGGTCGGTAAGGATGTCCATGAAGGCGCGGGCACGGCATTTCTGAAACATAAAGTTACCGACTACTCAGCCTGGCGACCACTCTATGACGCTGATGCGTCGAGAAGGGCGGAAGCGGGTCTGCATGAAATAGGCGTTTACCGCGATGCCGATGATGAAAATATGATTTTGATTGTGTGGCAAGCTGACGCTGGAAACGCTTTGAAGGCCATGTTGGAATCACCAGACCTGGCAGAAAAGATGAAAGAGGCAGGTGTCACCAGCAAGCCTGAGGCTTGGATGGGAGAGTCAAACGAAATGATGAGCTCTTCTAAGGAGTAGGTTCGCCATTAGCCTGTTTACAGCCGCTACGCCTTGTAGCGGTTGTTAAACGGGCAAGTAAACAGAGAATTAAGTAGCCCTTCACAATATTTAGCTGCAAGTTTAGGGTTGTATCCCTTCAGACTTTGCCTGGCTTGTCAACTAGTTCCAGCTTAATCTAATTCAGAAAGGAACGACTTATGGGTGACGGATTTCTTGATAAGTTTTTGTACTGGCGACCCCCATCGATGCTCCTTGAACCAATGGAAAATAAAGACTCAACAAAACCATGGTCGGCAAAACAATATCTCACTACAAAATTCTCGAAAAAATCGGCAGTGGCGGCATGGGCATGATTTACAAAGCCTACTATTTTGAAATGAGAGAATACGACAAGGCGATTGCTGAAGTCAGAAAATCGCAAAGCTTTTATGATTCCAGCTGGCGTGGTTTTACTTATCCCCTTGGCTTTCACCTACTCGGAAAAATCTACGAAAAAAAAGGCGACACCCAGCGCGCCATCTACAATACGGAAAAAATTCCTCGACCTTTGGAAAGACGCTGACCCGGATTTGCCGGATTTAATTGATACCAAGAAAAGGCTGGCTAAATTGCAAGGAATGTCAAAAAACTGAACGAACCAATCCTTGCGAGCCTAACTTTTTACCAGGTGCCGAAAACGGAGGGAAAAATAAAAAAACCAACTGCAAATCTTAGGCTACTAATGGTGAGCAGCGCACTCATACTTTTTTCCACAACCGCCGCAGCTCAACCCAAGCAGATTACTTCCAAACTACTTAGCGAGCTGAAGTTCCGCTGCATCGGTCCGGCAGTGACCGGCGGCCGGATTCACGATGTGGAGGCCCTTGCCAATGATCCGAGTACCATCTACGTCGCCACCGCCTCCGGCGGAATCTGGAAGTCGACCAACAAAGGTACGACCTGGAAACCGATCTTTGACAACCAGGCGGTCAGCACATTTGGCGATCTGGCCATTTCTGCTTCGAATCCGGATATCATCTGGGCTGGAACAGGGGAGCAGAATAACCGGCAAAGCACTTCCTGGGGCAACGGCGTCTACCTTTCCAAAGATGGCGGCGAGACCTGGATGCACAAAGGCCTGGTGGAGACCAGGCACATCGGCAGTGTGCAGGTTCATCCCAAAAAACCGGAAACAGCTTATGTGGCAGCGCTTGGAAATCTCTGGAGGGAGAACGAGGAGCGCGGGGTGTTCAAAACCACCGATGCCGGCAACACCTGGACTAAAGTTTTATACATCGACCCGCTGACCGGAGTCGTCGACCTGGTGATGGATCCGAAGAATCCGAATACTCTCTACGCCGCGACCTACCAGCGCCTGCGCCGTACCTGGGGATTTAATGGCGGTGGTCCCGGCAGCGGTATTTACAAAACCACCAACGGCGGCAAAAGCTGGCAGGAGTTGACGAAAGGCCTGCCGCAAGGGGATAAAGGCCGGATTGGTCTGGCGATTTCCAGGACAAATCCGAAAGTGGTTTATGCGCTCATTCAGCATGCCAAGGAGAGCGGGGTTTATCGCAGCAATAATAAAGGCAAGAGCTGGAAAAAAGTGAACCAGCTCAATCCCAGGCCGATGTACTACAGCGAGATTCTTGTTGATCCCACGGATGAAAATCGCGTTTATGTCCTCGGCACCGAGTTTTATATGAGCGCGGACGGCGGCAACACCTTTCGACAGATGCCGACTCGTCCAACTTATGACGTGGGCATTCACAGCGACCATCACTCTCTCTGGATCGATCCAAACAATCCGGAACATTTCTATTTAGCAGGCGATGCCGGCTTACATGAATCCTGGGACCGCGGGGAGACCTATAGCCGTATCAACAATTTCCCCATCGGCCAGTTTTATGCCATCGGCGTTGATATGTCCGAGCCCTATCTCATCTATGGCGGCATGCAGGACAATCATTCCTGGGTCGCCCCCAGCGCAACCCGCCGGTGGATCGGTATCATTGATGACGACTGGAAGCAGATGGGATTCGGCGACGGCATGTATCATCAACCGGATCCGACCTCTCAGCGCTATGTTTATACCAATGCTCAAAACGGCAGTCTCACCCGGCTTGACGGAATCACCGGCGACAGGCTGGATATCCAGCCTTACCCGCCTGAAGGTGAAAAGCCGTACCGTTTCGATTGGGTCAACCCAAGCTTGATCTCCAAACACGATCCGAAAACTATTTATCTTGGCGGCAACCGGTTGTTTATTTCAAAAGATCGCGGATTAAACTGGCACCGCACTGAAGACTTGACCCGTCAGGTCGAACGAGACTCTCTGTTTCTTATGGGGGTGCAGGGCAAGGAGAAGATACTGTCAAAGAACGACGGCACCGCCAGTTACGGGGAGATTTTAACCATTGCCGAGTCGCCGCTCGACCCGAACATTCTCTGGGTCGGCACGGACGACGGCAACGTGCAGGTTTCCCGGGATGGCGGCCAAAGCTGGACCAACGTTGCAGAAAAAATTACCGGCGTTACTGACGGCACTTATGTGAGTCGTGTAATCGCTTCGGTCGAGGCGCCGGGCACTGCCTATGTCACTTTTGACGCACACCGGGATGGCGATTGGGCACCGTATGTTTTCAAAACAACGGACTTCGGCGAAAGCTGGTCGAAGTTGACCGCCGGGCTGCCGGAAGATGGCTCTGTTAACGTCATCATCGAGCATCCGGATGCGCCAAAGCTGCTCTTTCTCGGCACCGAGCATGCGCTTTTCGTCTCGACCACTGGCGGCCAGAAATGGGTCAAATTTGCCGCGAATCTACCGACAACTCTCTATGACGACCTGAAAATTCATCCGCGCGATAATGATCTGATCGTCGGGACCCACGGACGCAGCATCTGGATCCTGGATGACCTGACGCCGCTGGTTGAGTTGGCTAACGAACAAAACATTCCACCGGCACACATTTTTGCCCTGCAGCCGGCCACTATGTTTCACTACTGGAAATCCACCTCTTACCGGAGTCAAGCTGCCTACAACGGCGAAAATCCCGTATCCGGGGCGTTGATCCGTTACCATTTGACCGGGGCCGTAGATTCGGTACAGGTGATTATTCAGAATGGTGCCGGTGAAGTTGTCCGACGGTTAAGTGGTCCCGGAGATTCCGGGGTCATCCACCAGATGCACTGGGATTTACATCATGAACCGCCGTCGTTCCAGGAGGATGATGAACCCAAAGAAGGATTGGTTAAATCAAAAAATATCTTGCCGGAATTACCGCGCCCGGTTACGCCGCAAGGCCCCTTCGTATCTCCCGGAACCTATACTGTAATTTTGGCAGCCGGTGATGTAAAGTCCACGCAGACGCTTGAGGTCAAGGGCGACCCGGAGATGCCCATTGCAGATCAACAATGGCAGCTTCGCGAGGCCTTTCTGCTCGAAGTCCGGGACTTGCAAAACCAGATTTGGGGCTACGCCGAGCGTGGTAAAGAGATAAGCGAGTTCTGTGCAAAGCAGAGCGATTCACTGAAAATGATTGACAACCTGCCGGAAAAGGAACTTGAGCTGGTGCAAGCAGATACAGACACAGCAAAGGCGCGGGCAAAACGCCTGATGGACTTGCGCGGGAACACTTACCGTCTGGCATCGGATATCAGTGGGCGCGGCGTAAGACAGGGTTCATTATACCCGCCTACCGCCATGCACCGCATCCGGAAGTCTCAAATCAAAACCGCGATAAAAAAAGAACTCAAAGGACTGACTGAGATGGAGTCGTGGCATATCATCACTAATAAAATGTAAGCGCACTTAGCAGACTCAGTTAACAATCACGTGAAAAGGATACAAATGAGTTTACCAGACGCTCCGGCTCCGAATCAATTGCTGCCGATGTTGCGACGGTTACGCTTGGCTTGGCAAATATGAAGGCCACCTGGCAGCGTCAAATCCGCGCCGAAGTACAGCGCCTTATCGACAACATAAGCCTGCGGGCCCAAATGAATATGTTTTATCTGCCTGAAGGGTGGCTGGCCGGTTCGCGCCGTCGGGCTGCTGAGATGACGGGTAAACAGTGTCTGAAAAGCCTAAACTTTGCAATGAACTCATCCTGATTTGGAATGGGAATTAGTAAAACGGTGTATTAACCTATACCTATAACCGCGGTTCACTGCTTAACTTAATTCAGAAAGGAACGACCTATGGGAGAAGGATTTTTTGATAAGTTTTTGTACTGGGCGACCACCGTCGACGACGCTCTTTTTGGTCTACCGATGATCATACTCCTGGTGGGTACTGGAGTATTTTTAACATTCAAAATGCGCGGACTGCAATTCACCCACTTTATCTCCTCAATGAAGCTGCTGTTTTCAAAAGAGTCCCGCTCTACAAAAGGGACTGGCGACATTTCACCTTTTGCAGCGCTCATGACTGCCTTAGCCGCCACAGTAGGAAACGGCAACATTGCCGGCGTTGCCGTGGCGATTGCCATCGGCGGGCCGGGTGCGCCGGTTTATATGTGGATTGCCGGAATCTTTGGCATGGCCACCAAATACGCTGAGGGTTTTTTGGGGGTAAAATTTCGCGAGGTTGCCCCCAATGGCACCATGGCCGGCGGCCCGATGTACTATGTGAAAAACGGCTTAAAAAATAAGTCGCTCGGAAAGTTTTTAGGAACGGCATTTGCCGTTTGCGGCGCCATCGCCTGTCTGATCGGCACCGGTAATATGGCCCAGTCCAACTCGATGACCGTGGCACTGGCCAACACCTTAAACCAGGCTTTTCACGGAGGTACGGCCGCAGATGTAGCGCCGACTCTGTACTATCTGCTCATCGGTGGTTCGATTGCCGCCCTGGTCGGCTTCGTTATTATCGGCGGTATCAAAAAAATCGGCCAGGTTTCAGAGAAACTGGTGCCGGCCATGATCGCCTTTTACGTTCTTTTTTCACTGATTATTATTGCGGTAAACTTTACGGAAATTCCGGCAGCATTTATACTTATCTTCCAATCAGCTTTTGGGGTTCAGCCTTTGGTTGGCGCCACAGTTGGCCTTGTCATTAAAAGCGGTGTCAGCCGCGGCCTGCTCTCCAACGAGGCAGGTTTGGGATCCGCGGCAATTGCACAGGGCGCCTCAACTTCTGAAGATCCGACCAAGAACGGTCTCATCGCCATGACCGGAGTATTTATCGATACGATTTTTGTAAATACTATGACCACCTTGACTATCGTGCTCACCGGGGCATACATTAAAACCCAGGCCTGGCAAGGCTTGGCGGCACCGGATAATATCACCAGCATTCTCATCACCCAAACCGCCTTCGACTCAGTTTTCCCGTTCGGAATTGGCGGCGCGATTATCGCCATTTCATCTCTTGTCTTCGGGTATACAACATTGCTCGGTTGGTCTTACTATGGAGAAAAGTGCGTAGAGTACTTAGGCGGTAACAAAGTCATTATGCCGTATCGATATATTTTTATTGTCTTTCTTTTCTTTGGCGCAATATTGACGCCGCTGGCCGGAGAAAGCGTTAAATACTTAAACATTGTCTGGAGTCTTGGCAACATCGGCAATGCACTCATGGCCATTCCCAACTTGATCGGTCTGCTGTTTCTGGCAGGTCTGGTAGCAAAAATTACCCGGGATCGGCTGAGCGCTGCAGAATAAAATAACCGCCTTCCCAAAGCTCCTGCTTGAGAATGGGAAAGAGCACGGAGCAATGCTGAAGCATTGCTCTCCTTTATTTCTCAATACAAAGGCGAAGCGTCCCGGTACTCTTCGCCTTTTGTATTGTCTTTAAAACCATTTTTCATTATCTTTTCAATTAGTCCTCTAAACCCGGAGTAACCCATGTCAAAAGAATGTATTGACGATATCAAAATAGTCGCTATCTGCGGCAGTGTTCGCCCCGGAAATTTTACGTTGAAGGCGCTGCGTTTAGTGGCAGACGAGTTCGAAAAGAAAGGTATCGACGTTCAGGTAATCGATCCAAGCACGATGAACTTACCGCTGCCAGGTGTAAACGGATCCTCATCTCCGGATTTGAAAATGCTCAAAGAAGTAGTCACCAATGCCACCGGTATTGTCCTTTCCACGCCCGAATACCACGGCAGCTACAGCAGCGTCATCAAACTGGTAATCGAAAATCTTGGCTTCCCATCGGTACTTTCCGGCAAACCGGTGGCCCTGCTTGGGGTTGCCGCCGGGGCAATTGGAGCAATAAAAGCTCTCGAGCACCTGCGCAGCGTGTGCAGCCATATCGGGACAATTGTGCTGCCGGGTCCGGTTTCCATTGCCGCTGTTCATACTGTATTTGACGACGACGGCAACTGCACGGATAAGAAAGTGGAAAAAAGGATCCGCGGAGTCGCGATCCACTTAACGGATTATATCAAAGAAAATATTTGTCCGCGGATTGCGCTTGAGGAAATGGTAAGAAAAGAATCGACTTAGATGCAGGGTTTCAGCAACACCTGATTATTTTAGAATTCTACCCATCTCTTAATTAACCTGAGTTCGATATAAGAAATCAAAGACCAAAAACTTACATATACCGTCATTCCGGCAATCCTTTAAGCCGGAATCTAGTTGTAATAACGAAAAGATTCCTGCCTACAATGCGCAGGAATGACATCGGACGGGTCGTTTTTGGTCTTTGATCTTCATTTTATTCCTTACGTCGAACTGACCATAATTAGGTTCCACGTCGCAACTCTTTTTAGAAAATCCTGAAAAACTTTCTACTTTCCATTTGTAAATTAAAATTTGAATTGATAAATTAGCGTCTTACTACACAAATACTGTCGCCGAATGTTACCCGCTGAAAACCGACGGGTTACGTCTATGGGAATCAAGCACTACCGAGAAGGAGCCGAATGTACGAGCCAAAAAAATTCTACCGCAATTTCGACAATTTGTTAAAAAAAATACAGGAAAACGCAACTGGTAAAAATTTTTTAAAATCAATTTTAAAGGAAGTCCACGATAATTTTCAGGATTCCCTTAAAATTGGCAGTCTGCGATTATATGCCGAGCGAGGTGATAAACTTGTATTGACCGAGACTATCGGTCAGGAAAACAAAAAATCTTTCCCAAAAAAAATACCACTGGAAAATGAAGCCGTGCAAAAAGTGCTGAAACACGGGAGCTTCATTTTTGATGAAAGAGAGATCAGCATTGCCCCTGAGATGAGTCAACAGGAGACATACGCAATTCCGGCCGCAATCCTTATACGAGGCACAGAGCAGCGCTGGATTGCCGTTTTTGAATTAAAAGAGGGTTGGGTCCGTGAAGAAGTGACTTTTTCTCTCAATGCCATCCGCTCGGCCCTGAATCAGCGTCTGTACTCGGACGCCATTCAAACTGATTTAGAACAAGCCGCCCTTATTCAAAAAAGTCTTTTGCCAAATCACGCACCCAAATTTGCCGGCTACCAGATTGCAGGACGATCCCAGGCAACTGAAATTGTCGGCGGAGATTTGTATGACTATTTTGAGTTTGATGATGAACTCCTCGGCGTTTGTCTTGGGGATGCCAGCGGCCATGGTATCCCGGCGGCACTGCTGGTACGGGACATTGGTATCGGTTTAAGAATGGGCCTTGAGAAACACATGAAGATGGTTCACACCTTGCAAAAACTGAATCAGGTCATTTATCGCAGTACCTACTCTTCACGCTTTGTTTCGCTGTTCTACTGCGAGATCGAAAAAGACGGCCACATGATTTTTGTCAATGCCGGCCATCCGGCGCCATTCTTGGTCAAGGGGAAACAAGTGACTGATTTGCAAGCAACCGGTCTCATTCTGGGTGCTCTGCCCAAAATTTCCCTGCACCGGTCTTATACCCTAATTGAGCCGAACTCAGTCATGGTAATTTATAGCGATGGCTTATTTGAACGGGAGAATAGCCAAGGAGAACTCTTCGAAATCAAGCGGCTGAAAGAATTGGTGATTGAGAATCAAACCAAAGAGGCAGAAGAAATCCTGAACATAATCTTTGACAGAGTTTATGAATTTGGCAATCACAGAAAATGGGACGACGACAGTACGTTGGTCGTGATCAAGAGATTAGCGGATATTTAACTCATCACCCAAAAATTAACTGCAGGTATCATCTTTTACAGACAATCTGACGATAATCAAAGAGTCATTAACTTAAATCTCCATGATAAATCGTCGCAACTATTACCGCCTGCTGCAGGTTCAGCCGGATGCCCCTTTCGAGGTGATCCGCGCCAGTTATCGCGCCCTGCTAAAAGAATTAAGAATGCACCCCGATCTCGGTGGAGATCACTGGAACGCAAAATTTTTAAACGAAGCTTATTCTACATTAAGTGACAGGGATAGCAGGTCTGCCTATGATAAAAAACTTTATGAAAAATATACCAAGAAGCCTTTCCAGGAGTCAACAGATAAGAGGATGCCTCTTATCACTTTCTTTTGTCCGTTTTGTAAACGGCCGCTTGCCCGTCAGGCGAATCCAAACGAACGCTGTGCCACCTGCCGCTCGCCGCTTAAATCTTTTGGCGAAGAAGAGTTAAAACAAAGCTGCCGCCGCACCATTGCCCGCCGAAAAAAATCCGGCAAAATAAACTACTTCACCACCTGGCCCCAGAAAGGCCTGGAAGCTAAAATGATTGATATTTCTCCGGAAGGGATGCGTTTTCGCTGTGCGGAAAAACTAAAATCGAAGTCGGTTATAAAAATCAGCGGACCCTCTTTGAAAGCAATTGCCGAAGTAAGGCATTCTCACAAAATATTTTTAAAAGGTAGAACCATTTACACCGTGGGGGTGCATTTTTGCAGCGTTACCTTTTCCAGCCAAAGCGGGGCGTTTTACACGACCACTGCTTAATTCAGTTACTGCGACCCGCTAATATAGTTCTCAAGCTGATGAATAATAAATTCCTGTTCGGAAATGACAGCCTTGACCACATCGCCAATCGAAATGACGCCAACCAGCTTCTCATCTTCCAGGACCGGCAGATGGCGGATTCGTTTGTCGGTCATCAGCGCCATGCAATCATTGACTGTCTGATCCGTGCGAATGCAAACAACCCGAGTGCTCATAATTGACTTTACAAGCGTATTTTTGGATGATTTTCCTTTGAGGATAACCTTTCTAGCGTAATCCCGTTCAGATAAAATACCCACTAACCTGTCGGCCTTCAACACCAGAACAGCCCCGCAATTCTTCTCTGCCATCAATTCGAGAGCCTGGAAAACCGGCGTATCAGGCTCAACCGACCAGATATTTTGCCCCTTTCCTTTCAAAAGCTGATTGACATATTCCATGACTTGACTCCTCAGTCAATTTTCAAACAAGTTTTTTTAAAAATCGCAAATCGTAGATCACATATCGTAAGTCGTATATTCAAGAATCTGATATACGATATATAATTTGACGATCTACGATATACGAACTATATTAGCGCTTTTTTCTTTTCTTCATGTTGCCTTTTTTGCTTTCAATGCTTTTTACAAAGATCGAAACAAGCTCATCGCATTCAGTCAGTGCAAACTGAATTTTATCGTCAGACTCGTAAAGTTTTGTCTTGTGAACAATTTTCAAGGCAATAAGGGTTTCACGTAG
>SMXC01000131.1 GCA_004356825.1 Caldithrix sp. | reverse complement strand
TGGTTTGAATGTTTATCAGCACAACATTAGAGGCAGGGCCGCTGCTGCCGGTAGGGCCATCGCCGCTTTTAGTTAAAACCGCATCGGGTATATTGGCACGTTTTCCGTTTTCAATAACGATGCCTGATGCGATTCCGGTGGAAAAACCTGATTTTGAAAAAGAAAGTGAAACAACCTTGTCATTAGAATCCGGCAGTTGTACGCCTAAAGAATAAGCCCCGTTTTCATCCGTAAGAGCAGTTTCTACAAAAGAGTTTGATCCAACCAAAACGTCTTTTATCGGACGCAGGTTACCTTCCTCTACAACCTTCCCCTCTATAATTGCCGTGTCTGAAGGAACAAGAGGATTATTATTGCAACTTTGATTAACAACCAATAAACAATAAAGTGGTAGTAATTTAAAAAATGCCACAGGGGCAAAGCGCTTCTTCACTAATAAATCCTATATTGAAATGAAAAATATTACGTACGACTGGAATTGTTCGTGTTTTATAGGTTTAAGTACACACCAAGTGTTTTTGTTGCAGAAGAATAAAGAACGTCTATTTTGTTGAGAAAATGGTGTAAAATAAGCTCAAGATGCGCTTAGGCTTTGGAGGTTTACGGAATATGAAATGCCAGAAAAATTAAAATTTTTACCGCTTTTATCAGAACTGTTACCGGAAAGATTGATAGAAGGGTGAATCTGGAAGAGATCGTGAGCAAATGGCTAACTTTTATTATTCTGCATCTTAAGCCCAAGGTTCGGGGTTCGATTCCCTGACGACGCATGAATACAAGTTTAAACAAACAAATATTAAGGCACTTGCTTTTGGAATGGCCTTTTTTATTTACTTTATTCTGAAATGTACCACCCTTTGACAAAAAAATCGCAACTTATGAAATGTAGTTTTCCCAACTTACAGCTCCCATTTTTTCTCCATGCCCTATCAAAATTCTATTTCTAAATGAATTTAGTTCAGGCCAACTAAATGCTGATAAATTATATCCTTCCGGCCAGTAAAGAAAAAGAGATATAAAACCCCATGTAACATTTAGAAGGTCACTCCGTTATATATCTACAGTCAGGCTCTAAAACGCATCACTCGGGGCAAATCTAATTTAAAAAATTACATCAGGCGTTTAAAAATTACATAAAAAATGGAGTAGGATTATGTCTAAGAAGAAAATTATTTTGTTTTCAACATTGGCGGTAGTGGTTGTCGTTATTGTTTTAATGGTCAACGTCGGCAGCGGCGGCAGCGATGAGATTGAAATACAAACTGCTAAAGTAGAACGGGGTACGGTGGTGCAGACTGTAACTGCAAGTGGCAGAATTCAGCCTAAAACTCAAGTCAAGATTAGCGCGGACGTTGCGGCCAAAATTACCCGCCTCGAGATCAAAGAGGGAGATTGGGTTGAAAAAGGTCAATTTCTGGTTGAGCTGGACTCCGAGCGTTTCCTGGCGGCTGTGGAAAGAACAGAAGCAAACATGCGCTCGTTTAAATCCAATGCTGAGCTTGCAAAGCAAAACATGTTTAAAGCACAAAAGGACTTTGAGCGGACGGAAAAATTGTTTGCCCGCAGCCTTGAATCTCAGGCAACTCTGGATCAGAATAATGCGGCCTATCAAGTTGAAAAGGCACGATACCAATCTGCGTTGGATCAGGTTGCGCAATCAGAGGCGACTTTAAAACAGGCGCGGGATGATTTTTCCAAAACGAAAATCTATGCACCGATGGCCGGAACTATCAGTGAGCTCAATAAAGAAGTTGGTGAGATCGCGCTTGGCTCGCAATTCCAGGAAGATGTGATTATGGTGATCTCTAATCTTTCGGGTATGGAAGCGGTGGTCAAGGTTGATGAAAACGATATTGTTTCTGTGGCACTCGGTGACACCGCCGAGATAGAAGTCGATGCATTACCTGACATTACGTTTGCAGGTGTCGTAACAGAAATCGCCAACAGCGCTAAAATAAGTGGTTCCGGAACCTCAAATCAAAAAACGGAGTTCGAAGTCAAAATTTCACTACTGGAACCGGGCAACGATCTCCGGCCGGGCATGACAGCCAGCGGCGATATTATCACGGAAACTAAAAATGAAGTTTTGAGTGTACCCATCCAATGTGTTGCGATCAGAACGCCGGAGCAGCTCCAGCGAAAGGTAGCGAATAGTGGAGAGGCTATTGCCGATGATTCGCTTGACCAGGAATATATACCGGATGAAGATGGATTCGTTGAAGTCGTTTTTGTGGTTGATGGCGGCAAGGCCAATGCTAAACAAGTGAAAACAGGGATTCAAGGCGAAACAAATATAGAAATTATTGATGGGCTTTCTGAGGGCAGCGAAATTGTAACCGGAAGTTACAGTGCAATCAGTAAAGACCTTCAAAATGGATCCGCTGTTGTGGTTGGCAGCAATAAGAAAAACAAATAAGGTTGCATATGAGAGCGCTAAACGATACGGTAGAATCCCTTAAAATAGCTCTGGCGGCGATAAAAGCCAATAAGTCCCGCGGTGTTTTAACGACTTTGGGAATCGTAATTGGAATTATGGCAGTTATTACCACCATGACTGCGGCCAACGGCCTTGGGAATAATTTTAGAGAAAGCATTTCTGCTCTGGGGTCTGATGTCCTTTACGTTTCGAGAAGACCCTGGATAATCACCGGCAATTCCTTTCAGTTCCGGAATCGCAAAAATCTTGGATTAAAAGAGGCGAAAAAATTGGAGGAGAGTTTACAAAATGCAGTGGCAGTTAATCCGTCCACCAACACCAATAAAAATATTAAGTACAAATCCACTACTTTAGAGGGCATCACCATTATCGGAACAACCGATAAGCACATGATGGTATCTGCGTCAGTGCCGGAACGAGGCAGGTTCTTAACCGCATTTGATGTGCAATTCAAAAAGACGGTTTGTGTGATAGGATCGGAAATAAAGGAGCGTTTGTTTGAAGATATTGACCCTATCAATAAAAAGATAAAAATCGGCCGCTTCAAGTACCGGATTGTCGGCGTGATGGAAAAGCAAGGCAGCGCCGGGTTCTTCGGCGGCCCGAACTTTGATAGACAGGTTTTTGTGCCCATCACTTCCTTCATTAAATCATATGGTGGCAATAATCGGGATTTTAACATTGCTATCAAAGCACCGCCAAATATCAGTCTGGCAAATTTCGAGTATGAAGTTGTCGGTGAAATGCGCAAAATTAGGAAACTAAAGCCCACTCAAGAAGACGATTTTTCAATCAACCAGATGAATCAGCTCGTCGGTGTCTATAATAATGTCATGGGCGTGATCGTCTTGATCGGCTTGGTCATTACCGGTATTTCACTGTTCGTGGGCGGCATCGGGGTGATGAATATAATGTTCGTTTCGGTCACGGAACGAACCCGTGAAATCGGCATCCGTAAAGCAATAGGTGCAAAACGAAGGTCTATCTTGACGCAATTTCTATTTGAGGCTTCGACGATTTGTTTAATTGGCGGTTTTATCGGTTTGGTGCTGGCATTTGGTGTGACTGCTCTAATCAGCAAGTTCCTGATGCCTGCAAGCATTTCAATGCCAATCGTTATGGTTGCTATTTTGGTCTCTGTTTTTACCGGCGTTTTATCCGGCTTTATTCCGGCCTTCAAAGCATCAAAACTAAAACCGATTGAAGCCTTACGGTACGAATAGTGATATAAAAAATTTAGACAAGATTAACAAGATAAAACAGGATTATAAAACCGGGGAAAAAACACTGCTCTTAATCATGCGCGAATTGAATTCAAAACGATTGTATCTTAAAATTTTCAATATTTTGGCAAACGGGAATTCATGATTTCAAAACAGGATGCGTTTTATCATGTCAATCCAGTTAATCCTGTCAAATGTAAATTAAGTTGAGGTAGATATGCAATTTCTGGAAGCATTTAGAATGGCTCTGGCAGCCATCGTAGCAAACAAACTCAGATCTTTTCTAACACTGATTGGGATTGTTGCCGGGGTAGCCTCGATCATTGCAGTGATGACTGGAATCTCGGTTATCCAAAAAACCATGGAAAAAGAAATGAGCGTTCTTGGGTCAACCACTTTCCAGGTTCAAAAAAACGCTGTCGGTGGGCACATGAGCTCGGAAGAGCGAAGAAAGATTGCGAGGAGAAGGCCGGTCACAGTGGCACAGGCTGATGCAATTCGAGAGAAGGTTAAAACTGTTGATTTGGTAGGAGCGGAAATATGGGACCGCGGATTTAAAGCAAAATATAAAAACAAGTCGACCAATTCAAATTTGACGATATGCGGCGGTACTCCGGAGTATCCCGATAACAACACACATTATATCGCCCTTGGCAGAAACCTGTCCCACGAAGATATCAAAGTCGGCCGGAAGGTGGTGGTGATCGGCTACAGCATTGCAGAAGAATTGTTCCCTTTCACCGATCCAATAGATAGGCGGATTAAATTGGATGGCAGGAAATATAAAGTTATCGGCGTTTTTGAAGAAAAGAAGTCTGCGTTTGGCCGCGGTTATGACAACTACTGTCTTATTCCGATTACCTTTTTTCAAAGAACATATGGAAGGATTGACTCGCGGGGAAGAGAACGAACGGTCAATGTGACAGTTAGAGCCCGCTCACCGGAGGTGGTGCAAGACGCTATTGAGGAAACCCGCGCCGTCATGCGCTACGAGCGTAAAGTCAGACCTCAAGATGAGGATGATTTCACAATATTCAGCAACGCGAGTATGATTAAGTCATTTAATGAAGTTACAGCAGGCGTCAAGATGGGCGCTTTTATCATTGGCATGATTTCCCTGGTTGTGGCGGGCATCGGTATTATGAATATTATGCTGGTTTCGGTTACGGAACGCACACGTGAAATCGGCGTCCGCAAAGCTCTTGGTGCCAAGAGAAAGAGTATTCTCACTCAATTTCTGTTCGAAGCAATCGTGCTGTGTAATATCGGGGGTGCGTTAGGTGTATTGGCTGGCTTTGGCCTGGGTAACATCGTTTCCGTAATCACTGGCTTCGAAAACGCCGTCCCGCTCGAATGGGCGATTGGCGGGGTGGTTTTCTGTACTGTTGTGGGGTTGACTTTCGGCATGTGGCCGGCCATTGTAGCTTCGAAACTGGATCCGATCGAGGCTCTGCGGTATGAATAAAAAGATTTTCCTCGCGGTGAGCCTTTTCAGACAAAACGCATCCACTTTTCTTAAGTTTTTTTAACCACCGCTACCCCGATTTGATTCGAGGCAAACAAGAGTGTATAGACTTTAGAAAACGAATCTTCAATTTCAAAGAAGAGAGCGTTGGCCTCCGGAGCCAAAGGTTGTGGGTTCGAGTCCCTCCTGGCGTACAAGGCTAATTTCAATAAAAATAACAGAAAATCTCTCACTTTTTGAGGGCTTTTTCTTTCT
>SMXC01000130.1 GCA_004356825.1 Caldithrix sp. | reverse complement strand
TTTAACACCTGAATACTCAAACACTTTTAAAAAATGAAACCTGACGTCGTCCAACTTGAACTATTCACCAACCGCTTCCGCGCTATTGCCCAAGAGATGGGCGAGATGCTGCGCCGAACCGCCATTTCAACCAATGTGAAAGAGCGTCTGGATTTCTCCTGCGCTTTGCTCGATGCCGGCGGCGAGCTGGTGGTCAACGCGCCGCACATGCCGGTCCACCTGGGCGCCCTGGGACTTTGTGTGCGCAGCCTGGTTGAGCCATTGCCTCTCGGACCCGGGGACGTTGGCGTGACCAATCACCCGGCTTGCGGCGGTGCACATTTGCCGGACATCACTGTGGTGACGCCGGTTTATACAGCAGGAAAAACGTTATTGGGCTATGTTGCCAGCCGCGCTCATCATGCTGAGATTGGCGGCAGCAGGCCGGGTTCCATGCCGCCGTTTGCAACCAACCTCGCGCAAGAGGGGGTGGTCATTCCGCCCACATATTTGATCAAATCCGGAAAACCGAAATGGCAGGAGATGCGTTCGCTGCTGCTGAGCGGAAAATTTCCAACCCGGTCAGTCGAAGACAACATGGCTGATTTGCGCGCCGCGGTGGCGGCAAACCATCGCGGAGTGCAGGCCCTGAAATCGTTAGAAGAACAATACGGCCATGATCTCGTGGCTCATTACATGACCGAACTGAAAAAGCTCGCTGAAAAGCAAATTCGTACCGCGCTTAACGAACTCCCGGACGGCATGTACGAAGCGCTTGAGAATCTCGATGACGGCGCTCCTCTGGCCGTTAAGATTGAAATTTCCGGAGACACTGCTTTCATCGATTTTACCGGGTCGGCAGAAGTTCACCCGGGGAATCTCAACGCCACTCCGGCGATTGTGAACAGCGTGGTGATTTATATTATGCGCTTGTTAATCAACCAACCTCTGCCCCTCAACGAAGGTTTGATGGCGCCGGTAAAATTAAGAATCCCAAAAGGAATTTTGAATCCCGATTTTCCGGACGATCCGGAGCAGGCACCGGCAGTGGTCGGCGGCAATGTTGAAACCAGCCAGCGCCTGGTAGACACTTTGCTCAAAGCGCTCGGCCTGTCCGCTGCCAGCCAGGGGACGATGAACAACACCCTATTTGGCACCGAGTACTTCGGGTATTATGAAACGGTTTGCGGCGGCTGTGGCGCCGGGCCGACGTATGACGGCGCCAGCGCCACTCACAGCCACATGACCAACACTCGAATTACCGATCCGGAGGTTCTCGAACATCGCTACCCGGTTCGCCTGGAACAGTTTGCCATCCGCAAAGGCTCCGGAGGTCGGGGAAAACATCGCGGCGGTGATGGCGCCATTCGCGAAATCACTTTTCTGGAAAACATGTCTCTTTCAATTCTGAGTCAGCACCGGAATGAAGGGCCTTTTGGATTAAAGGGTGGGAAACCCGGAAAGCCGGGGTCTACCCAACTGTATCGCGCATCCGGAGAAGTTGTGAACCTGAAAGCAGTGGATGGCTGTGACGTCAAAGCAGGAGACAGACTCGTACTTAAAACACCGGGAGGAGGAGGATTTGGAAAAGAAAGTGTTTAAGTATTCGAGTGCTAAAGTGTTAATGTAAAAAAAGGCCGTTCAAATCGAAAACTTTAACACCTTAAACACCCAAACACTTTTTTAAACACCCAAACACTTTTTTTAGCTATGAAGAAAATTCTCAGCATTCTTTTTTGGTCAATCATTACCGCGGCCTTTATTGGTCCCGGCACCGTCACAACTGCGGCCAAATCCGGAGCGGTTTTTGGATATGACCTGCTTTGGGCCTTGCTTTTTTCAACGGTTGCCTGTTTAGTCCTGCAAGAGGCTAGTGCAAGAGTGACCGTTATTTCCGGGCTCAGTTTGGGTGAAGCAATCCGCCAACAGTTCCACACTGGCCTAAAGGGATTTTCGGTGCTGGTCATGGTTTTAGGCGCCATTGTTTTTGGCTGTGCTGCTTATGAAGCCGGAAATATTTTGGGCGGCGTTACCGGCGCAGTTCTCGGGACCGGCCTTTCCGCAAAACTGTTAACTCTGCTGGTGGGCGGGTTGGCTGCGGCGCTGCTTTGGCTTGGTTCGCCCAGGGCGGTGGCTTATACCTTAAGTATTGTCGTCGCTTTTATGGGACTGGTTTTTCTGGTAACCGCAGTTTTACTCAAACCGCCGTTGACCGGACTTTTAAGCGGAACCCTGATTCCAAGTCTTCCTTCGGGTTCGGGCCTTTTGGTGCTTGGCCTGATTGGTACAACCGTTGTTCCGTATAATCTTTTTTTAGGATCGGGCCTCGCAAAGGGCCAGACGCTTCCTGAACTGCGCTTTGGATTAAGCGTCGCCATTTTGCTTGGCGGGCTCATTTCAATGGGAATTTTGGTTGTGGGCGCGGCCATCGAAACAACTTTTTCGTTCGAGGCCCTCGCGGCCACACTCTCGGGACGTCTCGGGTCATGGGGCGGTCCTTTCTTTGCTTTTGGACTTTTTGCAGCCGGAATGTCTTCGGCGGTGACCGCACCGCTGGCAGCCGCCATGACTGCCAGAAGTTTGTTTGAAAAAGCAGATGAAAACAACTGGCACGTTCGGAGTTGGCGCTATCGCAGCATCTGGATGGGTGTGCTTCTGGTCGGCGTCGGATTTGGGCTGGCAGATGTCCAGCCGATTCCGGCGATTATTTTGGCTCAGGCGCTAAACGGAGTTGTGCTCCCTTTTGTGGCGGTTTTTCTAATTCTGGTGGTTAACGATCGCAACTTGATGGGAGAGAGGGGTTTAAACAGCATCTTTCTCAACATCATTATGAGCGCTGTCGTTGTCGTGACGCTGGTATTAGGAGTTATGAATATCGCAAAAGCAGTGGCCTCGACCCTTGGATTTTCGACGCCTGAAGAAAGTTTTATTTTAATCAGCTCCCTGGGTGTCTCCTTAATAATTGTCATCCCCCTGGCTAGAGCGATTCAGAAACGCCGCTTTTTTATTTAAAATCTATTGTAACGCAAACGTCCCGTTTGCGCTCAATCGGGACGATTGAGTTACAGACGTTACCCCAAGTTGATTGATGATTTGAAATATAGTTTATCCAGTTTTGTTTAGAATTATATCATTGACATTTTCGCTAGATTGTTTTAATCTAACAGCATTTTAAATAAACTTGTTCATTCCCGAATATGCTTAAAACACAATTAGATGAAGCCGTAAATCAGATTCGGTCGAAAACAAACGCTCATCCCAAACTTGCGATCATTTTAGGATCTGGCCTGGGGCCTTTTGCGGAAGCAGTACAAAATCCAACAACCATTTCGACTTCATCCATCCCCAATTACCCGCCATCGACTGTGGAGGGTCACGCGGGCAAATGGATTTTTGGGGATATCGAAGGCAGAGCGATTCTGGCCATGAAAGGCCGGGTGCATTCATACGAGGGATATTCTCTTCAGAAAGTGACTTTTCCCCTGCAGTTAATGGCGCAACTGGGAATTGAGAAGCTTATCATTACAAATGCGGCCGGCGGTCACAATCCGCGTTTCGCTCCCGGCGATTTGATGTTAATTACTGACCACATTAATCTCATGTTCGATAACCCGTTGATCGGACCGAATGAGTTGGGTTCGCGTTTCCCGGATATGTGTGAGCCTTACAATTCGGAGCTGATCGCACTCGCCGAAAGAACTGCTTTAGATTTGGGGATAAAGCTACAGAGGGGAGTTTTGGCTTCTTTAAAAGGTCCAACTTATGAAACCGCCGCGGAAGTCAAAATGCTGCAGTGTCTGGGCGCAGATGCCGGCACCATGTCGACGGTGCCGGAAGTAATTGCTGCGGTCAGCCGCGGCATTAAAGTTCTGGGGATATCTTGCATTACCAATTTAGGTACCGGAATGTCGCCGCACAAGCTGAGCCACGATGAAGTGACCGAAGTCGCAGAGATGGTGAAAGATAAATTTTCGCGGTTGATTCGGGAAATAATAAGTAGAATCGAATGAAAATCGTCATCGGCTCCCTTCGCCAACCCAAAATAGAAGCCGTAAAAAACGTTTTTGCAAAAATACAAAAAGTCTTTTTACAAGATGAACCCGTTAAGTTTTTAGCCAGAGAGAGCGAGAGCAACATTTCCGCCATGCCTTTGTCAATAAAACAACTTATGAACGGCGCATACAACCGTGTTCAAAATTTAAAGGAAGAATTCATACATTCGCCGGACAAGCCGGATTTTTATGTAGGACTAGAAGGCGGTTTCTTCGGAGAAGTCTCGTCTGAACAAAAGCGCCGGTATTTCCTGCAGAGTTGGGTTTTTGTCAACGATGGGGAACGGGGCTATTTTGGCGCCTCGGGTGCAGCGCCGGTTCCGGAGCGAATTGTTAATGAAGTTCTTGAAGGCAAAAATGAACTCGGAGACATCATCGATAAATATGGAACGGAAAGCAGCATCCGCGACAAGGATGGCGCTTTTGGCGTTTTTACCCGGGGTCTCATTACCCGGCAAGATTCTTTTGAATTTGCTCTACTCAGCGCATTTGCACCGTTTTTCAATCAAGCTCTGTATGTTTCATGAATCTCTGGGAATTCAAAGCGGGCTTCTACGACAGCGCCAGGAGACTTTTTCCGTTTAATCTTATTCTCGCAAAAGAAAGTAAAAATCTAAAAAACCTGCTGGCAAAAATAGATTTAGTCGATGGCAAAATTTTAGATGTGGGGACCGGCCCGGGAACCAGTTTCGCCTTTTTAGGGAAAAGCGCACAGGTGTTTGCTTTAGACAGTTCATTTAAAATGATTAACAAGGCAAAACTCAAAGGCGGCAAAAATTTTATCGTAGCCGATGCCTTTGCTTTACCAATTAAATCAGACTCTTTTGAACTAATCACTGCAATCGGTCTGCTCGAATATCAAAAAGAAAAGAATTCGCTTCTGGAAGAATTTCGAAGAGTTCTCATTCCGGCAGGCTACGTTTTGTTAACTTATTCGCAAATCGGCCTGTTGAATTTTATAAGATTTTTGGGGATTCATCGTCTTTATTTATTATCTTCTGCTAAATTCAACCAACTTATTCAGGAGAGCGGCCTGGCCTGTTTGAAGAAAAAGCACTCGTTAATTCAGACACAAATTTTGCTTCACGATAACTCGGGAACTCATGGCGAAAATAAGATTTAAACGGCTCATCATTCGCGGCCGAAATCTTCTAACTGATTTCGCAAAAAACTTTGAATTCAAATTTACCGGCCGGTGGATGCTTTACAGCCTTGTTATCGGCCTTGTTGCCGGCGGGGGCGGAATTCTGTTTTTCTACCTTCAGGAAGCTATTGAGCTGATTTCTTTAAAGGGAGCGGCCGGGTTTTATCCGCCACTGCCGGGTGGCGAAAGCGGCGGTTCGGAAAGCCACGCGCTGCCCTCGATGTTCAACTGGTGGTTTTTTATCATCCCGACGGTCGGCGGCTTGATTTCGGGTTGGCTGGTTTACACCTGGGCGCCGGAAGCCGAGGGGCATGGCACGGACGGGGTTATCAAAGCTTTTCATCAGGATCGGGGCAAGATCAGAGCACGGGTGCCGATTATCAAAACACTTGCATCTGCTATCACAATCGGGACCGGGGGCAGCGCCGGCCGCGAAGGCCCGATTGCTCAAATCGGCGCCGGATTTGGCTCGTTTTTCGCTTCCAAACTCAAGCTTACGGACCAGGACCGCAGAACAATGGTGGTTTCCGGGATGGCTGCCGGCATCGGCAGCATTTTCCGTTCGCCGATTGGCGGCGCCCTCTTCGCGGTCGAGTGCCTCTACAAAGACGACATGGAAACCGAAGGACTGGTCCCTGCAATCACTTCATCGATCATAGGATATACGGTTTACGCTTCGGTCTTTGGCTGGAATACGATTTTTACCACCGGTGATTACTCTTTTCAAAATCCGCTGGAGCTGGTTTTTTACGGGGTGTTCGGGCTGCTTTGTGCGCTGCTTGGGATTTTTTATGTCAAGATTTTTTACGGCTTTCATGAAAAGGTTTTTGCCCCTTTAAAAATTCCCAAGCATTTCAAACCGGCAATCGGGGGCTTGTGCTTAGGAACTTTAGCCTTCTTCTTTCCCTATATTTTAGGGTCCGGTTACGGTTGGATTCAAATGGCCATCGATGGTCAGCTTGCCATCAAGCTGATGATCATTGCCGCGATTCTGAAAGTTTTCGCGACTTCTTTTACAATCAGCTCCGGCGGCAGCGGTGGTATTTTTGCGCCGTCGCTGTTTATAGGCGGGATGCTTGGCGGCGCTTTTGGCGGTCTGGCACACAATTTATTTCCGGACATAGTGACCCAGCCAACTGCGTTTGTCCTGGTCGGAATGGCGGCGTTTTTTGCCGGCGCCGCGAATGTGCCGGTTTCGATGACCATCATGATCTCTGAGATGAGCGGCAGTTACGGGCTGCTCGTACCCCTGATTTTCACTTCGACACTGGCCTTTTTTGTAACACGCAAGTGGAGTATTTACAGTCAGCAGCTAAAAAACCACGCTGAATCCCCGGCACACCGGGGAGATTTAATTGTAGATATTTTGCGGGACATTCCGGTCAAAGCAGCTTTTAAAGCAAAACCGGACTTACCGAAGATTGCGAACAATCTTCCCATCCAAAGGATTTTGCCTCTGTTCGCCGATCGGGAGGAAGACTGCTTTCCGGTCATAAACAAAGAAGGGGAAATAACCGGGCTGCTGTCTATGACAACGTTGCGGGCGGTCATTGGCGAAGAGGGCGTCGGCAGCTTAATTGTGGCAGAGGATATTAAAACCAAACTCGACACCGTGAGTCCAAATGACAATTTACAGCAGGCGCTCGGACATTTTCTAAAGACAAAATATTCCTCTTTACCGGTGGTCAATACTGAAGATCCGAACACGGTCTTGGGTTTTTTGACTTATCACGACTTGATCACGGCATACGATGAAGCGCTGATCAAGTGGAGTACGGATAATTGAGTCTCCACCCAGAGCCTGGGAACGAGGGAAGTAGCAGAACTCGCCAGAGTTTCCGGCCTACCGAACCCGAAGCATAGTCACTTCGGCTACAAAATGAACGGGAACGCCCGACTTAGAAAAACAGGAGTTAAAAACATAATGCCCTACATGAAATTTATCAAACTACTGGTCAAGCAGGCGTTTCCACGCAAATCATGGCAACGAGGGAGATTTTTTGCGATCATAATTTTCCTAAGTTGCATAAAAGGTTTTGCCTTTCAACAATCAAAACCCATACCTGAAGATTTTGTAAAAGGCCGCCAGATTTTAAAGAAGGTAATCGAAGCAGCCGGAGGAGTGGAGGCTTTTGGTAAAATCGATAATTTTCGTATCAAAACCGAAAGCAAAATTTTTGGAAATCGCAGTACAATTGAATTAACAGTTTCTGAAACTGTGAAACTTCCCGATAAGACCAAACAAGTTTTTGAGCTTGCAACCGGTCATAGAATTCAAGTCCTGAACGGAGAAACCGGCTGGAGCAAGACCGGGGAAGCGGTCGCAGATCTCTCCAATGCGGAAAAGAGGGAGATGAAACGCGGGTTGTTTCGAGACGCCATCAACCTTTTCAAACGATTTAACTACGATACGGAATTAAGTGTGCAGTATTTGAGGGACGAGGTTGTCAAAACAGATACGCTGTTTATTTTGATCATCAAAAATGGTTCCGGCGAATTTTTCAAGCTTTATATAAATTCTAAATCCTACCTTATTGAAAAAAAAAGCTATCATGGCGGCGGTCCGGAGATGGTTATCTTAGCTACTCTAGAAGAAATCTATTCAGATTACCGCGAGGTTGAGGGGGTAAAAATTCCGTTTCACACGGTAGTAAAAGCAAACGGCAAAAAATTTATCGAGTCGAGTGTGGTTGAAACGGAGTTTAATTTAGAGTTGGGAGAGGGTTTTTTTGTGCGGGAATAGAGTCTCATAATTTAATTGTTTTAGAATCTTTAAAACGAGATCAAAATTCAGGAAGAGCCAACCTAACACGTCGTCCCTGCCGGCTGGAGTATCGCCGACATTGAGCCCTGGCAGTGCGGGATTCGCCAGTCCGCGCCGTAAGCGTGGATTTGGTCACGCTTTAGCTCGGCTCGTTCTTTGGTAGTCGTATCCACAATCACTCTTCCACGAGCATCTACCTGACAGGCCATATCAAATGCTTTTCCGCGACTGTGGCGAAAAACCTGTATCAACATTTCAACAACATAATCGTAGGTATGATCATCATCGTCGAGCAGGATGACATTGTATTGCGGAATAAGAAGAGGCCTTCTTTTCGTTTTTTTTCGCGGTTTTGTTTTAATTTCAGGAACGGTAATTATTTCCGATTCTTCTGAACGCATGATCAAATATACCGAGCAAAACAGGGAAAGTCAACAAACATTTTTTCTTGACTTTTAGGTCGTTAATCCCTAATATAAATCTCTAGCGCGACGGGGCCGAAACTGTTAAATAATCTGTCTTGTCGTGATAATAACCAGGCGCATTTATCAGATGTCATTGAAAGAGGTGAACTTTTGCGGTCTAAAATGGCGCCGAAGGTAAATGGCCAAATGACTTTGACAGTTATTGTCATTCGCTTCGCGTCATTAAGCCATTTTCTTACAAAAAAGCAAATGTTCAGAAGCAATACTATTAAACGGCGGAAACATTTTGTTTGGAGACTAAAATTTAGATTTTAGTCCTACCTGTCGATACTTTTGATGAAGTGTTGTTCCGCAAACTATCACTAAGTTTGGTAATAGTTCTAAAAGCCTTCGTCTGAAAACAAAAGGAATTTGTCTACTTTTTTACCGGTTAAATATAATTAAGTACTATTTTAATCTTTGTCTTAGTGAACGCACATGGCATATCATGAAAGATCATATCGAATCGGCTTTGGTGGCGGCCTAACTCAAATAGTAAAATATTTGTTGATCATCAATATTGCCCTTTTTGTCTTACAAAGAATCTCTCCCCAAGATATCGTCGTTCAATGGTTTGGCTTAAGTCCCCAGTTGGCTATTTTCAAATTTCACATCTGGCAATTCTTGACCTATATGTTCCTGCACGGCAGCGTTATGCATGTCTTTTTCAATATGCTCTTTCTTTGGATGTTTGGCTGTGAAGTTGAACGGACTCTTGGCAGTAAGGAATTCTTAAAACTTTATTTTATTTGTGGCATCGGCGCCGGAATTTTGCATTTAATCTTTAGTTTTGAGGCAACCGTATTGGGGGCTTCCGGGGCAATTTATGGTGTGATGGTTGCTTTTGCAATCCTGTTTCCTGAGCGTGTTATCACATTACTGCTATTTTTCGTTTTGCCGATCCAGCTCAAGGCGAAATATCTGGTCATGATATTTGTGGGTATTTCTTTATTGTCGCTGGGAAGCAACGATGGTGTTGCACATTTCGCTCACCTCGGCGGAGCCGCTATTGGATTTCTCTACTTGAAATTGGATTGGCGTCTTGATTTTATAGGAAATTGGATTAGACAACGGCGAGATTCTAAACACGCTGTAACGAAATTGAAGCGCAACCAGGCTATGCATGAGATTCGCGAGCGAGTTGATGAAATATTAGATAAGATAAATGAAGTCGGATACGATCAACTCAGTGAAGCAGAAAAGAGAATTCTTCAAGAAGCAAGTCAGAAATACAGTCAGGAGAAGGAACCGGAGAAATAGACAGCCTTGAGCTACTCTATGCAGTCTAAAACGCGGATAATTTCCAGGCTTAACATCCGCTTTTTCATTTGTTTATTGACACTTATTCCCTTTTTATCTTATTCCCAGAATTCAGACTGGGAACGAAGCGTGCAACGTAAAGCACGTAAGATAGGAAGGGATTTTTATTTTGTGGGTCTTCAGGAGATTGCCGAGTCCTTAGACACACATACGTATTACAGCAATAAAGTTCGAAAAGCAATTTTATACCTGGGTGAGGAAAAAATAACAGTTACAGCGTTTAATCCGTTTGTTATGGTCGGCCAAAATGTTTGGCAATTGCCAGTCGAAACCAAATACTCTGATGGCGAAATTTATGTGCCGGTAAAATTCTTTATACCGATTGTTAAGAATCTACTGAACAAATCAACGAATGGTGGTGGAGTGGATGAGTTGTCTTTGACCATAAATATTACTGGCGTGAAGGTCGAGGAAAAGCTGAACGGCACCTTAATTCGAGTCAGCACTTTACAAGAATTCAGTAAAACGAGCGTCAGTACCAGGTATAGTCAAAGGACCTTTTACCTCGATATCTATAATGGCAAGATCAATGAGAAATCTTTCGAGAAGAATTTCAAGAAGGGGCTGGTGAGGGAAATCGTGCCGGTGCAATTAGATCAGATGGCTACCATTACATTTAAATTGAACAAAGATATTTCGGGCATGGATTTGCACGTGACTCACCATTCGAATGAATTGCTGGTTTCGATTCCCAAGGGTAAAGTGAGTCCCGACCTTCTCAAAAAGCTGAAGAATGACCGGCAAAAATGGCTGATCGATAAAATCGTAATCGATCCCGGTCATGGCGGCCGTGACCCCGGCACAATTGGTGTGAGTGGCTCCTATGAAAAAGACGCAGTGCTGGGCATTGCTAAGAAGCTTAAGAAACTTCTAGAGAAAAAATTGAATGTTCAGGTCTTCATGACCAGAAACAATGATACTTATGTTTCTTTAAAAGAAAGAACTCAGTTTGCCAATGAGAAACAGGCGAAGCTCTTTATCAGTATACATGCCAATTGGAACCGTAATTCGAAAATAAAAGGTGCGTCAACTTATTTTCTAGGATTGGCTAAGTCGGACGAGGCAGTCGAGATTGCTCAACGTGAAAACGCCGTTATCAAATATGATGATGACCTCCAGAAAACCGGCCTCAGCGAGGAAAATATTATTCTAGCGACAATGGCACAAAATTCCTACAATAAGGAAAGCCAGGATCTGGCATACATGATTCAGGAATCACTCGCTAAAAGGACGGGACTTCGAAATCGCGGGATTAAGCAGGCCGGGTTCTATGTAATGGTTGGCGCGTCGATGCCGAACGTGCTGATCGAGACGGCGTTTATGTCCAATAAAAAAGAGGAGAGGTTGTTAAAGTCTTCATCCTTCCAACAGAAAGTTGCTCTAGGAATTTACGAAAGTGTGAAAGAATTTAAGAGGAAGTATGAGTTGACGATTCAAGCGGGGAAGTAACTCACAAGAGAGAAAAGGAGGAGTGAGAAGTGAAAAAGGACAAGCTAGAAAACCCCTCGATTTCCGTTCAGGATTAAATACCCAAACTCTTTTTAGCGCTCCCCGCTCATGCGCTCTTCGCTTCTAAAGAAGACTCCTTTCTAATCTTCAGAAATTGCCACACCATCAAAGTAATAAAAACCGTCAAGCCCAATAAAGTAGCGTAAATCACCCAATATTTCGAGTTTGACTGAAAGGCCATCGGTTGCGGATCTCCGTGTAATAAATAAGGCGCCCAGTACAGAGGATTGCGGTTGATTGTTTCGAAATACAAAATCTTTGCTTGCTGCAGTGCTTCAGCCTTGCTGAGTCCCAATTTCAAATTTAAATAGAAATTTTCAAATATTTCGGGGCTATTGGCACCTGGAGTTTCCCAAATTCTGGTTACTATACTTGGGATACCGGCAAAATTAGCTGCATTTAAAAGCCCGCTTAAACTTCCCTCAGCCGAATTCTCAAATTTGCTTTCATGGCTCAAAATTAATAAATCCGCACTTAACTTCAGATTAAATATTTCATGAGTTTCAAGAATGTTTTCCCCAGCAGGATCGGAAAAATAAAGTTTTGAATATAGTACTGAACGCTCATCTAAAATATGCGGAAGCGCCAGATGAATAATTTGATAGTCCGGACTTTCCTTTATAAAACGCACCTTCGTTGCTGCTTCACCTGAGTATAGCTCAGTTTTATCTTTTCCGAATGAACTGGATATCATTTTCAAGTAATTTTCATCTGAGCGTGAATTTGCTTTGCCGTTTGAAGGATGGTTAGCGCTTGACTCACTGCTCGAAATCGCCGACTCCGTTGAATTTACAAATGCAATCAAGGTTCCATGTGGCTCTTTATTCCCAGAATTCGGTAAGGTAAGAAATCCCGCAAAAGGGATATAGGAAATCACAAAATCTTCGATCAAAAAGTTGGCGTAATTAAAATCATAATTGTCCGTTAATGCTTCCAGGTTAGTGACCAACGCCCCAAAAGGAAGCCGACTTAAAATTCCGTCGGGAGAAATTATAACCGTATTTTGGGGAGAAATCCATTCTTTGATCGGCTCGAATATTAATTTATAAACCTGGCCTGCCACATCCAGACGGAACGGGTTCATCCCAAAATCTGCAGGGGCATCCTTGCCATTTATAAACGGACTGATTTTATTAATGAGCGTTTCGAGATAAGTCGCTCTCACATTAACTCGCTTACAATAAATGCTATCTTTTGTAATCACCGTAATAAAGGTGGCTGCATCGGCGATAAAATAGTGAATAAAAGTTCCATTCAATTGGCGCAGTTTCGTTTGAAGTTCGGGGAGAGTTTCCGCAGTAGGCTTGAAAATTTTATATTTCGGATATCGTAGCATAATATTTGCAAGTTGCTGCTGCTTTGCCAGGTTCAAACTGTCGATTTCACTTTTTATTTTTGCGACCCAATCGAGATTGTCCTGCTGGTCCGTATTCCACATTCTCCACAACGCCTGCCATCTATCCCTGGTTTCTTTATTCTTGAGATCAAACCGCCATTTAAGGGAATCCGCCATCCCAGATTTAATTTTATATTTGCTTGTCGATAAAGCGATGTCATGTATCATCGCTTTATATTGTTCGTTGGTCTCGTAAATTTTAGATAAATCGCCGACATTGGAATAAGCAGTGATAGCCGGAATAAAAACATCTTCTAATAGGTCAAAGAACTCCGAAGAGTTTTCTTCAA
>SMXC01000129.1 GCA_004356825.1 Caldithrix sp. | reverse complement strand
ATGAACCCAAAGAATTTACGCCATGGTTGGCAAAATCGGAGAATTTACAACTATTAGGCGATGTCGTCGGTATTGAATTGGAACTTGAAGCACAAGAAAAAAATGTTGGGCCCATTTCGCGCCGACATTTTATCTAAGGACTGAGACCAAAATAATATTTCCATAAAAATCTTGATTACGAGCTCAAACCGAGTTAAAGTTGGCAAGTTTATTTCGATCAAATTCCTAAGGACACAGTAAATAACCAATGGGTACTTATTGAAAATCAAATTGAGCGCACCGACCATGCTTATCTTGGTCAGCTTTTGACGTATGCATCCGGGCTGAAAGCTGTAATAATAGTATGGATTGCAAGGCGGTTTACGGATGAGCATCGTGCAGCGCTTGATTGGTTAAATGAGATAACCGATAGTCGGATCAATTTTTTTGGACTGGAAATAGAGCTTTGGAGAATTGGTGACTCTTCCCAGTGCACCCAAATTTAATATCGTGAGTCAGCCCAATGATTGGAGTAAGACGGTTGCCGCAGGTGCTTCGCAGGTCGAAAACACTCTTACTGAATCAAGGCTTCTTCAAAGAGAGTTTTGGTCTGCCTTCCGAGATTTTGTGAAGGATAAAGACTCACGTATAAAGACAACAAAAGCTTTACCTCAAAACTGGACGAATATTGCAATTGGCCGAAGCAGTATAAGGCTTTGCGCGGTGGCCTCATTTTGGGATTCAGTCAAAGAAACTTATGATAGCCATGAATTGCGTACCGAGGTTGTTCTTGACGACAACAACTCCAAAACCTATTATGAGCAACTGTTTGCACAAAAAGAGAAAAACGAAAACGAAATGGGCGAACCCTTAAACTGGCATAACCCGGCAGATAAACGTGTCTGTAGAATTTACTTGCGATGCGGTGCCGATCTAGAAAATAGAGATAATTGGTCAAAGCAACATTAGCTGGTTACTCGAAAAACCGGAACTTCTTTACAAGGTTTTTGTGATTCGGGTCAAGAATTTGACTACAGATATAAATTCTTAGTGTTCTTATGGCGCTTCAACTTCTTAATAAGCCACCCATAATAAGAAATTTTGATAGCTGAAGTTAAAGCTTTCTAAATTAGATAAATTATTTAGAGAGAACGGGTCGCCATTTTCTCAACGCAGTGAATTAATTTGATGTTTATCACGGCCAGCTTCTTGGGTGGGAATTTAAATCGACGCCGCGTCGCAAATGTTTCACGTGAAACATAGATGATAGATGAACTTTCCGACACTCAAAACAAATCAGCTCTTGCGGTGGGGCCTCAAACCCGAAGATGCTCCCAGGGCTCAGCTTCTTGCCGGCGACCGTGAAATAGCGGATACCACACTGACTATTCCTCATCCACTTGAAGCCGAAATGGCAGAACAATATGTTGAGGGCAAGATCTCGCTTTATGAAGGCGGCAAGGGGGTTTGTTTTGCGGTAATTCTGGCTGCGGAGGATGTTCTCGTTGGTGTGGTCACCTTAAAGAATATGATCAGACCCACAAAAATGCCGAAGTGGGCTATTGGATTGGTAAAGATTACTGGCATAACGGCTACGCCACAGAGGCGGCCCTTGCCGTGGTCAATTATGGGCTTGAGGAACTAAACTTACAGCGCATTTATGCTCATTGTCTAAGCCGTAATCCATTGTCCGGCAAGGTACTCGCAAAGATTGGCATGACGCATGAGGGGACGCTGCGTCAACACATCCTAAAATGGAATGAATTTGAGGATATTGATCTCTATGGGGTTTTGAGATCGGAACACCGTTTGGGTGACCGGTAGCCTCAAGTATCAATAAAAAAACAAAATGGTTACAAAGCTGAATCTTTCTAAATTAAGCGAACGATTCAAAGAGAATGGCATAACGCTTTCTCAAAAAGAGTTAAATCGGTTTGAGATTTATTATAATGAACTTCTCAAGTGGAATCCCAAAGCGAATCTGATTTCAAAGAACGATGAGAACCGGATTATCGAAAGGCACTTTCTTGAATCAGCGCTTCTTTCGTTGCTGAATGAATTCCAGGGTGAGTTGTCCGTGTTAGATTTGGGCACGGGCGGCGGCTTTCCCGGCGTCCCGCTTAAAATCGTTACGCCGGACCTGCAAATAGCGCTGCTGGACTCCAAACGCTGGAAAGGCCTTTTTTTAAAACACTTAATCGAAAAATTGGAATTGCGAAACGCAGAAGTCTTGTGTGAAAGGGCGGAAGCGGCTGCGGAAAACGAAGAGTACCGGAATCGATTTGATCGAGTGGTCTGCAGGGCGGTTACCGAACTGAGCGCCCTTTATCGATTGTCAAAACCTTTTCTTAACTCAGGTGGCAAACTGGTCGCGGTCAAGGGCTCTCGTTTGAGTGATGAACTGAACCGGTTTAAAACAGAGTCCCCGGGAGTATCGTTAGAAGTCAAACCCTTTCCGGGAAAATCAGTGCCTCACTTGAAAAACATGTGTCTTGTAATTATACGAACGAGTTAAAAAAATTATTTCCACCGAAATACGCCGCCGCCGAAATTCACTGAACTAATAAATGTGACTTTTGGAATGAAGTGCATGTTTGTCGTCCTTTTAAAGGAATACTAAACACCCTACTTTCGGCGATTTCCACGTGCTGCGGTGGGAAATTATCCTGCCGCGAATATCCGCTTAATGGCTTTAAAGATGATTAAACGCAACAGGCATTCATATTAACTTATAAACAGAGAATGAAAGTTTCGGAAAGATTGCTCAAGAAAGTCTCTGAGTCCGCATCTGTTAGGCAGCTGAGTGAACTTTTTCTCAATAAGCGACTTGTGAATGTTAAAGGGGCCGCGGGTTCATTAAAATCCGTGTTGCTGGCCCACTTGTTTGAAAAGGTTTCCAGCCAGGTCGTTTATTTAACTTCCGATTCGATTGAGGCTGAGGGGATCAAAGACGACGTTGAACTCTTTGTCGGCGCCGGGCAAGTGGCGTTTTTTCCAGCTTCCGATATGTACGGTTTTGGACTCGATCTTGCCAATGATACGGTGAAGGGGGAACGACTTTCTGCTCTACAATTGCTTTGCGAGGGGCAACCGCAAATCGTCGTTGCTCACAGCTCCGCGCTTTTGCATAAATTGCCCGCTCACAGCAAATTTCAAAAAGAGAAAATATCTATCTCAGTGGGTATGAGTCTGGATTTTGATGCGAACATCCCAGCCCTGATCAACCTCGGCTTCGTTCGCGAACCACGCGTGGAGCGGCGAGGCGAAATGAGTGTTCGCGGCGGGATTGTCGATCTTTTTCCTTTTTCCTCTGAATTTCCTTACCGCATTGAATTCCTTGGCGATGAAGTGGAGTCGATCCGAAGATTTGATCCAAGCACGCAACGCTCTCTCAAGGAGGTTAAGCAATTACTAGTCTATCCACAAGAGCTTGTATCTGAGGACTCGACCGGAACGGAGGGGAATTTGCTGGACTATTTGAGCGATGATGCAATCGTGATCTTGGATGAGCCGGAGATTATTCGAAAAAAATTGGATCCTCGTTCAGGGAGTGATGATAGTGATTTGGCTGATGATTCTTCAAAAAATACCGAAAATGGTTTCCTCAATGAAATTTTTGAACGATTGGCAAGATTTACCCAGTTGCACTTCGTCTCTTTGGGTGAGAAATACGAAAACCTGGTCAATTTGGGTTCAAGGAGCCAGGAGTCTTTTAAAGGAAATTTAAAACTTTTAAAAAAATCCCTCGAGAAATCAAACAAGGACCAATTAAGGGAGTATCAAACGCCGCCGGAAATTTTCTTTTTGTGTGAAAACGAGGGCCACGCCGAGCGCCTGGGTGAAATCTTCACAGACGAAGGGATTAAATTTCCGAATCTTTCCGTGGCCCCGTTCGGCCTTCATAAAGGGTTCACATTCCCCGACGCTAATTTAGTGGTTTATTCCGAACACGAGTTTTATGGCCGCTCCAGAAGGCTTAGACTTCCCAAGAAAACTTTTCAGGGTCTGACGCCTAGAAAACTCAAGCAGTTGAATGTCGGCGACTATGTCGTGCATGTTGATTACGGCATCGGCGTTTTCCGCGGACTGAAGAAAGTCGTTGTCGCCGGCCATGAGCGCGAATGTTTGCACCTGGAATACAAAGAAAAAGACAAGGTCTATGTCCGGGTTGAACGGATGGACAGGGTGAAAAAATATGCACCAAAAGAAGGCGCCCAACCCAAGTTAAATAAATTGGGCTCACTTGATTGGCAGCGGCTAAAGGAGCGCACCAAAAAGAAAATCAAAGATATCGCCAAGGAGCTGATTGAAATTTATGCAAAGCGAAAAGCGCAGGAAGGCTTCGCTTTTTCAGAAGATACAATTTGGCAGCGGGAATTAGAGGCCTCCTTTCCTTATGAAGATACTCCGGATCAAATCACCGCAACCATTGATGTAAAAAAAGATATGGAAAGCTCGAAGCCAATGGATCGACTGGTTTGCGGCGATGTCGGCTTTGGCAAAACGGAAATCGCGGTACGCGCTGCATTTAAAACCGTTTTAAACAACAAGCAAGTCGCCATGCTTGTGCCGACCACAATTCTCGCCTACCAGCATTACAACACATTTCGCGAGCGCCTCGAGAATTTCCCGGTCAACGTGGAGATGCTTTCCCGGTTTCGAAGCAAGGCTGAACAAAAGCAAATTCTGGAAAAGTTGAAGAGTGGTGAAATCGATATTGTCATTGGCACACACCGGTTGGTTTCAAAAGATGTTGAGTTCAAAGACCTCGGCCTTCTAATAATCGATGAAGAACAGCGATTCGGCGTACAACACAAAGAACGCCTTAAAAAATTTCGCGCAACTATTGATGTGCTGACCTTGACGGCCACTCCCATTCCCCGGACTCTGCAGTTTGCGCTGATGGGCGCGCGGGATATGACAAATATAAATACCGCTCCGCGCAACCGTTTACCAATTATAACGGAGATTCTGTCTTTTAACAAGGAGTACATCCGCGAGGTGATCCTGAGAGAACTGGATCGCGGTGGCCAGGTGTTTTTTGTTCACAACCGAGTGCTCTCCATCGATCGGGTTGCCAAAATGGTGAGCGACCTGGTTCCCGAAGCCCATGTAGCGGTTGCCCACGGCCAGATGCGCGAAAACGAGCTTGAGAAAATCATGGTCGACTTTGTGCAGTACAAATACGATATTCTGGTTTCGACGATGATTATCGAGTCCGGGTTGGACATGCCAAATGTAAACACGATTATCGTGAATCGAGCCGACAAACTGGGACTGGCGCAGCTCTACCAGCTCCGTGGCCGGGTCGGACGTTCACACCAGAGAGCTTACGCTTATTTGCTGATCCCTTCAGTTGACAGCCTCACCCCGGAAGCCCTCAAACGATTGCGCGCCCTTGAAGAATTCACCGAGCTCGGTTCCGGCAGCCAGCTCGCGATGCGCGATTTGGAAATTCGCGGTGCCGGAACCCTTTTGGGCGCCGAGCAAAGCGGGTTCATCGATTCTCTTGGATTTGACCTTTATAATAAGGTCTTGGATGAAGCGGTCAAAGAACTTAAGAATGAAAACTTACCCGATGAAGCAGCTGTGCAACCGGAAATCGAAACACGGGTTGATATGGATTGTGACGCTTTTTTGCCGGACGATTATGTTGAGTCCGGTACCGAACGCGTCGAAATTTATCAGCGCTTGACAGAGTCGGTCACGGTAGAGGAGTTCGACGACATTCGTTTGGAATTGCAAGATCGGTTTGGTAAGTTACCGGAGCCGGTTGACAACTTACTGAATTTCCTCTCCATCAGAATTTTCGGGAAACAGCTGGGCCTGAAATCGATATCGATTCGTGACTCTGAAATGAATGCCGAATTTGCCCCGGAGATGCTTAATTTCGATGGGGAACCTTTTAAAAAGTGGTTGGGTTCAATGTTGGAAAATGCAACGCAACCATTTGAGTTTTATCAAAATAATGGTTTCGGAATTCGACTGAACCTGGATAATATAAATGGACAGAAGATGTTGATTATTAAAGAGTTTGTTGGAAGTTTAATAGAATCAAATAGTTAAAAGAGTTAACAAGGATGCTATGTAACTTAATGGGAGGTTTTGACTCTTGCTTAGAAGAAAACTTGTTTGCTTCGTTGTTTTAAGTGTCGCGACCGTTTTTTTGAGTAGCTGCGAGGAGTCCGTTGACGAACGATACGTGGTGGCCAAAGTCGAAGACGAGAGTCTGACCATTCAGGAATTAATAGCAGAAATACCGCCACAAATTCGATCGAGATTGTCCACCGTTGAGATTCGTGAGTATGTGCTCCGCTGGATCAACAGCCAGGCCCTGTATCACGAGGCGCTTGAACAGAAACTCGATGAGGGTCAGGGGTTTCAGCGGGAATTCGAAAAACTGAAACGAGAGCTTTTGATCACCAAGCTGGTCGAGAAAACATTGAACGAAGATGTAACAGTAACAGATGCGGAAATCAAAGCCTTTTTCGAGGTAAATAAAGAAGGGTTCCGACTCATCGATGATCAGGTTCACGCGTATCATGTTTTGCTTGGAACCCGTAAAGAGGCAAACGAGGTAAGCAAGCGTCTCAAAGCCGGGGAGGCCTTTGAGGCTGTTTTCCGCGACGTTAGTTTGGACTCGTCGAGCCACAATGGGGATTGGGATTTAGGATATTTTTCAAAGAATGAGATCGCCCCTGAAATTTCAAGAGCGGTTTTCAAACTGAAAAAAGGCGCGACGTCACTTCCGATAAAATCTGCTTTCGGTTATCATGTGCTTCAATTAGTTAACAAGCAAAAAAAAGGCGACATCAAAAACTTTGAACTCGTCAAAGAGGAGATTCGTCTTAAAGTACAAGCAAGGAAAAAGCAGGACAAATACGAAAGATTTCTTCTGCAGATGAAAAGTAAACATCCCTATGAAACTAATTTTCAATTGTTGGGGTCTTCTGTTTTGGATTCACTTTTAGAGACTTCAACAAGAATAGGACACTGAGAACACCGAGGAGCACAGAGCTCAGAGAGAAAAAGATCTAAAAAATCGAGATAAGAGATGGCAGACATGAAAGATATGGAAAAGAATGAAAGAGCTTTTGAAAGACGGTATCATTAGAAAAACAAATTAAAGCCTCTGAGTTATTTGTGATATTTAGTGTCTCTGTTGCCAAAACGTTTTAGACGGTTCACTTTAGAAAAAGGAGTAGCAAGCCAGTGAAAATAAAATCAGCCATTTTAAATTTCGTTCTTTTAATTTTAACAACGGCTCTTTTTTCTCAGGAAGTTTTAGATAAAGTGGTTGCCATTGTCGATGATAACATCATTCTGAAATCTGAGCTTTATCAGTATTCGTACAGTTTGGCTCTCCAGCTTAAAATGGATCCGGAAAAGGAAAAAGTTGAATTTGACAGGTTAGTTCGAGAAACGTTAAATGATTTGATTGTGCAAAAGGTTTTGCTTGTGAAGGCCAGGGAAGACAGCATCGTCATAACCGACCGGCAAATTGACGGCACTCTTGATGAGCAAGTTAATCGAATGATTAAGCAACTCGGCTCCCAGGAAAAACTTGAAGAGTATTTCGGCGGTACTTCGTTGCGGCAAATTCGTCGTGACTTTCGCGATGAGATCGAAGAGAGGTTGTTGGTAGACAACTTGAAGCAGCAAAAGGATTTTGAAGTAAGAATTTCCCGGAGAGAGATCGAGAGCTTTTACCGTGCCTTTAAGGACAGCCTTCCGGAAGTAAATGAATCGGTGAAAATAAGCCATATTTTGGTCGAGGTAGAATCAAGTCCCGGTGCGGTAAAAGCTGCTGAAGAGAAGACCGGGGGAATTTTGGCAAGGTTAAAAAAGGGGGAGGCATTTGCCGAGTTGGCCGAGGAATTTTCAGAAGATCCCGGATCCGCTGCCAGAGGTGGTGATCTGGGGATGATGCAGCGCGGAGACCTGGTCCCGGAGTTTGAGGAGGTGGCCTTCAGCTTGGAGCCCGGTGAGATTTCCGACATCGTACGATCTCGATTTGGTCTGCACATCATTCAACTCATCTCGAAAGGCGGCGAGAAAATAAACCCGCGGCACATTTTAATCCGCCTGGATACTTCGGCAGAGGATGAAAAAAGAACCGTCGAAAACCTCGAAGATTTAAGAGCCAGAATACTGACCGGAGAACTCACCTTTTCTGATGCGGCAAAGGAGTATTCAAAAGATGAAACAACCGCTTCGAAAGGGGGCGATCTCGGTTGGTTTGATATCGACCAATTCCAGGTTCCGGCATTTAAGGAGGCCATTTTAGGCTTAAACCCGGGAGACCTCTCTCAACCCAAGAAGACCCAGTTCGGCTATCATTTGATTAAACTTGATGACAAAAAGCCCACCAGGAAACTGAACATCTCAGACGACTGGGAACAGTTGCAGCTCTGGGCGCTAAACTTGAAGCGCAAAAAGGAGTTTGAAAAGTTTGTGGAAGATTACAAGAAAGACGTTTATATTGAGATAAAATTATAAACAGCAAGCGAAGGGTGAGGCTAAGTACACAGGGTTTCATAAATAGATAGACAAGATTAACAGGATTAACAAGATAAAGCGTGATAAATAAAAACAAAAAAAGAAAAGGTTGAAAAAAGTTTAAAATTAGTTAATGGCCGACCTTGGATGATTAGCAGGATAAGTTTTATCATGTCAATCCTGTTAATCATGTCAAATGTGGAATAAGCCCTGCGAAAAAAATACCCGGACTATTAATGATCATTCTTGAAGTATCAGGACACATTTTTTTTTGGTTCGTCATGCTTGCGGGTATCATTATTATACCTTTTGGCATTCCGGGAACCTTTGTGATTGTCGGCAACGCTCTGGTTTTTGCCTGGCTGACTGATTTCTCAGAAGTGACCTGGAAGTTCCTGGGCCTTCTGCTGCTTATCGCCGTAGCGGTCGAGGTTCTCGAGTTTTTTATCGGCGCCGCCACCGCCGGAAAGTACGGCGCTTCAAGATTGGGCATGCTCGGCGCCATCGTCGGTGGATTCCTGGGCGCCATCTGGGGTACGGGGGTCGTTCCTTTGTTGGGGACCCTTTTGGGCGCGTTTGCCGGTGCATTCGCTGGGGCGACATTGTTTGAATACATTAACACAAAGGATTTCGAGAAATCTGTGCGAGTAGGATTTGGCGCCTTTCTTGGAACGGTCGGCGGCAAGCTCATGAAAATAGCCGTGGCCGTTGCCATGGTGGTGATGGTTGGGTTTCAGGTTTATTAGAAAGTGTTTCAGTGTTGGAGTGTTTTTAGACGGTGTTTATGAGAACGATGCGAAATGAAACATTTCACTGATGGTGCAGAGAAAGTATTAGAAAATAGAAGCAGATTAAAGCGTCTTTGCGAGCGCCTCTCAGCGAAGCAATCTTCTGATTATACACGCTTGAGGTTACTTCAACGCTGTGCTCCTCGCGAAGATGAGTGCAATTAATGAAAGGATTCGCTACCCCTAAGGAGTAAATAATTGAGAACAGCTGGTTTTATTTTGGCTATTGTTCTGACCTCACTGAACCTGCACGCCCAGCAGGTAGGCGATCCTGAATTTGATCCGACACTTCAATCACCGGTATATGAAAAAGGCACCGGCCCGGCTCTGTTTATCGACGAAGCTCACAACAATTTTCACACCCTGAACGGACGTTATCAACCCTTTGCAAAGCTGCTGCAAGAAGATGGCTACAATTTAAAAGCATTTACGGAAGAGTTTACAACAACCGGATTGGAGAATGCTAAAATTCTGGTCATTGCAAAGGCTCTTCACGAAAGCAATATCGAGGACTGGATCCTGCCCAACCCCTCAGCCTTCACTATCTACCTCATGTCTCCTTTGTTGCCGAGTATGGACTTGATTCAGCAAATAACCAAGGCCGAGATCCATTTGAAATTTCTATGAATGCACAATATGAACTCACTAAACGATTTAGTTCGGAATTTTCCATACGCCAATTCCTAATACAGGAACAAGAGCGCACTTTAGCTCAACTGCTTAAATGGGTATCTGATCCCAACCCTCATGTTCGTAGGCTTTGCTCAGAAGGTTCTCGACCTAGATTACCTTGGGCAAAAAGGATTCCGTCATTTATGGTGAATCCCAACCCCGTACTTCCTATACTAGAAATACTAAAAGATGATCAGAGTCTTTACGTACGTCGTAGCGTTGCGAATCATCTTGGAGATATTGCTAAAGATCACCCGGATTTAGTGTTTGAGATTTGTGAACGGTGGCTAGCGGGCTCATCCAACGAAATAAGATGGCTTATTCGCCATGCACTTCGACATCCTGCCAAGAAGGGAGATAGAGTTGCACTTAAAATCAGAGCAGTCGCCAAGGCAAAAAAATAGAAACGCATGGTTTCATGCCAGACAAGGCATAACAAATTGCTGCACTCGGAAAAATTACTCGCTGCGCTCCCAATTTTCCGGTAATCAATATGTAAGGTGCTTTTAACTTCTTGTCACTTTGAAACCGATAAGCACATGCTTTCAGAGGGATAATGAAAAAAAGGAGAACTCTTATGAACGCT
>SMXC01000128.1 GCA_004356825.1 Caldithrix sp. | reverse complement strand
CCTGCCACCTCTCGATGAAGAGGGCTTGCGACCCGCGCAGAAAAGAGCGATCAAGAATCTTGAGATTTCATTCAAAGATAACAAACCGAAAGCGTTGATTCAGATGGCGACCGGGGCGGGCAAGACATTTACGGCCTGCAACTTCGTTTACCGCCTGCTTAAGTTTGCGGATGCCAAACGCATCCTCTTTCTGGTTGATACAAGAAATCTTGGCGAGCAAGCCGAACAGGAATTTCTGAAATACCAACCCACCGACGATAACCGGAAATTCACTGAACTTTACAATGTGCAGCGGCTGAATTCCAGTTACATTGCTTCCGACAGCCAGGTCTGTATTTCTACCATTCAGCGGCTGTACTCTATTCTCAAAGGTGAGGAACTGGATGAAACGCTGGAAGAAGAAAACCCCAACGAAAAGGTATGGCAGAAAAAAGAGCCCATGCCGGTCGAGTACACCGCCAAAAATCCCATTGAACAATTTGATTTTGTCATTATCGACGAATGCCACCGCTCCATTTACAACCTGTGGAAGCAGGTGCTCGATTATTACGATGCTTTCCTCATTGGGCTGACCGCCACGCCCGATAAACGAACGTTCGGGTTCTTCAATGAAAACGTGGTGAGTGAATACACCTATGAAGAATCCATTGCGGATGGCGTCAACGTGCCGTACGATGTCTTTACTATTGAAACGGAAATCACCCGGCAAGGCGCCAAAATTAAGGCCAAAGAATATGTTGACAAACGGGAAAAGCTCTCCCGTAGAAAGCGTTGGGAGCGGCTGGATGAAGATTACTATTATACCGGCGCCCAGCTCGACCGGGATGTGGTCAATCCCAGCCAGATTCGCAATATTATCCGTGCTTACAAAGATGAACTTCCTGCCATGTTCCCGGACCGCGTGGATGAAAATGGCGAATTCGAAGTTCCCAAAACCCTGATTTTCGCCAAGACCGACAGCCATGCGGACGACATCATCCAGATTGTGCGGGAAGAGTTTGGCGAAGGCAACGACTTCTGCAAAAAAATCACCTACAAAATTGACGAAGACCCGAAATCGGTGTTGAACCGGTTCCGCAATTCCTGGGCGCCGCGTATTGTGGTAACCGTGGATATGATTGCCACCGGCACCGATGTCAAGCCGCTGGAAGTGCTGCTGTTTATGCGGGATGTGAAAAGCATCAGCTACTTTGAGCAGATGAAAGGCCGCGGTACCCGCACGATCAGTTTTGATGATCTGAAGCAGGTGACCAAAACCGCCCGGCACGCCAAAACCCATTTTGTGATTGTCGATGCCGTGGGCACAACTAAAACCCGTAAGACCGACAGCCGGCCTCTGGAAAGAAAAAAGGGTGTACCACTAAAGGACTTGCTTAATGCTGTGGCGATTGGGGCGCGGGACGAAGATTTATTTACTTCCCTGGCCAACCGTTTGATTCGCCTTGAAAAGCAATTGACCGAAGATGAAAAAGGCAAGTTTGAAGAAAAAACCGGCGGTAAAAATTTGAACGCCGTGGTTAAAGACCTGCTCCAAGCCTACGATCCCGATGTTGTTGCAGCCAAAACGCTGGCCTTGGTCAATAAAATTCCGAAAGAAGAACGAACGCCAGCGCAAGAAGAAGAATGCCGAAAAAAAGCGCAGGAAGAACTGACAACCAAAGCCGCTTCCACCTTTAATGGCGAGCTGAACGAATACATTGAAAATGTGCACCGGGTGCATGAGCAAATCATCGACACCATCAACCTGGACAAAGTGCTGAAATCCGAGTGGGATTCTTTCTCCAAGGAGAAGGCACAGGAAGTTGTTCAAAATTTCACTGACTACATCGAAGCCAACAAGGACGAAATCACGGCCTTGAGTATTTTTTACGACCAGCCGTACCGCCGCAGAGAGCTTACCTTTAAGATGATCAAAGAAGTTCTGGAAAAGCTGAAACTCGACAAACCCCTTCTGGCGCCGCATTATGTTTGGGAAGCTTACGCCCACCTCGAAGAGGTGAAGGCCAACAGCCCCAAAAATAAGTTGGTCGCCTTGGTCTCGCTCATTCGCCGGGTGAGTGGCATTGATGCGGCGTTAACGCCGTACAGTAAAACCGTGGACAAGAATTTCCAGGATTGGGTATGGAAAAAGCACTCGGGCGCCGGCGAAAAATTTACCGAAGCCCAAATGGCATGGCTGCGTTTGCTGAAAGACCATATTGCCACCAGCTTTCATGTAGAGGTGGGCGATTTGGATTACACGCCCTTCGACGCCCAGGGCGGACGCGGTAAAATGCACGAACTGTTTGGCGACCAGATGCACGACGTGATTGATCAATTAAACGAAGCATTGGCGGCATAGCATTCCCGTGGTAGAGACGCGATGCATCGCGTCTCTACAGGTGGACAGATCTGCGGGATTGAAGTGTTTTGATTGATGGTGTAGCCGTTAAATGAGAGAAAATGTGGAAATGAAATTGGGTAAAATGCACCAACTATTTGACGAGAAAATGAACGACGTGATTGATGAACCGAATGAGGCATTGGCGGCATAGCATTTCCGTGGTAGAGACGCGATGCATCGCGTCTCTACCGGTGGATAGATCTGCGAGATTGAAGTGCTTTGATTGATAATGTAGCGTTGAATGGGAGAAAATTAGAAATGAAATCGGGTAAAATGGTCAAACTCTTTAGCAGCAGATGCATGATGTGATTGATGAATTAAATGAGGGTTTGGCGGCATAGTTATGATGAAAAATAGATGGTGTTCACTCGAACTTGGACAGCTTGCAAAATTTATTGACTATCGAGGGAAAACTCCTAAAAAAACAACACATGGCATTCCATTAATTACAGCAAAAAATGTTAGGATGGGTTTTATTAAAGAAGACCCAAAAGAATTCATCGCAAATGAAGATTATGATGCCTGGATGACAAGAGGGATTCCTAATAAAAGAGATATCTTATTTACTACTGAAGCACCTCTTGGTTATGTTGCTCAATTAAAAACTTCCAATAAAATTGCTCTTGCTCAGAGATTAATTACCTTTCAAGTGGTTGAAGGAATTATTAATGAATTCTTGAAATTCAACTTAATGAGCCCGCAATTCCAAACAACTCTGGACTCTCTTTCAACAGGGACGACAGTGAAAGGGATAAAGGCATCCAAATTAAAGTTGATAAAAATACACTTTCCCCCTCTCCCCGAACAACGCGCCATCGTCGCCAAAATAGAGCAGCTCTTCAGCGAGCTGGACAACGGCATTGCCAACCTCAAAGCCGCCAAAGCCAAACTGGTAATCTACCGCCAGGCCGTGCTCAAAAAAGCGTTTGAGGGGGAATTGACGAGAAATACTAAAATAGAAGAAAAAAAAATTGGAGATTTTGCTAAAATTATTTCCGGGTTTGCGTTCAAGAAAAGTGAATATTCAAATGAAGGGGTGAAACTTTTTCAGATAGCCAATGTTTCGTTCAATAAAATAACATGGAAAAAGACAGCATATTTGCCATCATCTTATTTAGGTAACCCCAAATTTGAAAATCTAATTCTCAAACAAGGCGACTTAGTTATGGCATTAAATCGACCTATGCTAAATAATAAATTAAAAATAGGTCGTCTATCGAATGCTGACGTGCCATCAATATTATATCAGCGAGTAGGAAAATTCGACCTCTTACCCGCTGTTCTCCCCGACTATTTACTATATTTTTTACAGTCACCACTTTTTACAAAATGGTTATCTGATGAATTGCAAGGTGTCAATATTCCATTCATCAATCAGACTAAACTATTGGCTTTCAAGAGCTTTCCTTACACCAATTGTGAGAACCAATACGCAATCGTCCAGGAAATCGAAACCCGTCTTTCCGTTTGCGACAACATTTTGCGCAATATCGAAGAAGGCCTGGAAAAAGCCGAAGCCCTGCGCCAAAGCATCCTCAAAAAAACCTTTGAGGGCAAATTATTAAACGAAACAGAATTGGCCGTCTGCCGCCAACAACCCGATTGGGAACCCGCAGAGAAATTGTTGGCACGCATCCGTAGAGACGCGATGCATCGCGTCTCTACCACCACAACAATGGCAACAAAAACGGCCACAACAACCACAAAACAAAATGACCGATAAATACCAAAATAAATACCGCATACCCTCTGCGCGGTTACAAAATTGGGACTACGGATGGAATGCCGCCTATTTCGTCACCATTTGCACCAAAGACATGGATCATTATTTTGGTGAAATTCGTGATGGGGTCATGGATTTATCGGAAATCGGTAAAATTGTCCAAACCGAATGGTTAAAAACCCCGGAAATCCGTCCGGATATGAATTTGGAATTGGGTTCATCAATGTTGATGCCAAATCATTTTCATGGCATAATCACCATTGGTGAAAACGAATATAATACACCAATGACCGACGATGGTAGAGACGCGATGCATCGCGTCTCTACCACAACGACAACGGCGACAATAACGGACACCACATACAAAAACGCATTTGCGCCGCAATCCAAAAACCTGGCGTCCATTATCCGTGGTTTTAAATCCGCCGTCACCAAAACTGCGCGCCAAATCCATGCCGATTTCGTCTGGCAATCGCGATTTCACGATCACATCATCCGCGACGAAAAATCCTTTTATACAATTTCCGAATACATACAAAACAACCCCTTAAAATGGGCTGACGATAAATTCTATTCTGAGGAAAAGATTGCAATATGAATAACGAATCAAGCATCATATCAAAAATATGGAGTTTCGCCCATGTCCTGCGCGACGACGGTGTGGGCTATGGGGATTACCTGGAACAGCTCACCTATTTGCTCTTCCTCAAAATGGTAGATGAGTTTGCCAGGCCGCCCTATAACCGCAAAATAGCTGTTCCCGAAGGATATGATTGGGAAAGCCTAAAAAACAAAAGAGGTGCAGAACTCGAAGCGCACTATGCCAGGACCTTGAGAGAACTCTCAAATGTAAAAGGAACACTGGGGCAAATTTTTGTTAAATCCCAAAACAAAATTCAGGATCCGGCCAAACTCTACAAAATAATCGACATGGTGGACAGAGAAAAATGGAGCATGATGGGCGCCGATCTGAAAGGTAAAATTTACGAAGGGCTTCTGGAGAAAAACGCGGAAGACACCAAAAGTGGTGCCGGGCAATATTTTACGCCGCGGTCATTAATAAAAGCAATGGTTGAATGCGTCCGCCCGGAACCAACGAAAACTATCGTAGATCCTGCGTGTGGCACCGGCGGTTTCTTTTTAGCCGCGTACGACTTTATCGTTGATAACAATAGCCTCGATCGCGAACAGAAAGAGTTCCTGAAAAACAGAACTTTTTCCGGTAATGAAATCGTTGCCAACACGCGCAGGTTGTGCTTAATGAACATGTTCCTGCACAACATCGGCGAAATTGATGGAGCAACTTCTATTTCATCAACAGATGCTTTGGTTGCCGATGAAGGGCAGCGATTCGATTATGTGCTCACCAATCCGCCGTTTGGCAAAAAAAGCAGCATGAGCTTCACCAACGAAGAAGGAGTGCAAGAGAAACAGGATTTGGTTTACAACAGGCAGGATTTCTGGGCTACTACGTCCAACAAACAGCTGAACTTTTTGCAGCATATCAGAACCCTGCTCAAAACCACGGGAACGGCAGCCGTTGTTTTGCCGGACAATGTTTTGTTTGAAGGCGGCGCCGGTGAAACCGTCCGTAAAGAGCTTTTGAAAACGGTTGATTTGCATACAATTCTAAGGCTACCTACCGGTATTTTCTACGCCCAGGGCGTGAAGGCAAATGTCTTGTTCTTCGACAACAAACCCGCCTCCCGGGACGCCTGGACAAGGGAGGTTTGGATTTATGATTACCGAACCAATATCCACCATACCCTGAAGAAAAAAACCATGAAGCTGGAGGATTTGCGGGACTTCATCAGTTGCTACAATCCAGCCAACCGAAATGACCGCAAGGAAACATGGGCGGACGACCCTTCGACAGGCTCAGGACCAGATGGCAGGTGGAGGCAATTTACCTACGAAGATATCATCGCGAGAGATAAAACCAATCTCGATATCTTCTGGCTTAAAGATAAAAGTCTGGCAGACCTCGACAATTTACCAGACCCTGATATCCTTGCAAGGGAAATTATCGAAAATATTGAAGCGGGTTTAGAAAGTTTTAAGGCGATTATGGAGACGATTAACGGG
>SMXC01000127.1 GCA_004356825.1 Caldithrix sp. | reverse complement strand
ATTGTGTGTTTGATGGCTTGCTACACTGCCACGCACGCGCAAGTTAATTGGACACAATATTCAGGTAACCCGGTTCTTGATTTGGGTGTGCCTGGCAGCTGGGATGAAGGAACAGTTTTTGTACAATCTGTAATCTTAGTGGGAGACACCCTGAAAATGTGGTACGGCGGAAATAGCGATAGTCATATTTTTAATAACAACTTTTCAATCGGTTATGCCTGGTCACTGGATGGCATTAATTGGACGAAGTATAACGGTAACCCTGTTATGGCCGGCAGACCCGGCATGTGGGACCAAGTCGGTATATTTCATCCGATCGTTATCCAGGATGGTGATACGCTTCGGATGTGGTATGAAAGTTTTACTGCATCAACACCCGCTGGGCCCGGACACATGATCGGATATGCCACGTCTGTCGATGGCATCACATGGACGAGACGAGATACACCGGTGCTCGAAAGAGGTCCCGCTGGAGAATGGGATGATTCCAATATGATTACTGGTGCGGTAATAAAGGAAGGAAACACTTTCAAAATGTGGTATTCAGGCAGCACGGGTGGTACGTTCCCAAATGTGAGGATCAGGATCGGGCTCGCCACCTCCACCGATGGCATTAACTGGACAAAATATGATGACCCGGTAACCACAAACGCACCCTTTCAATTCAGCGATCCGGTCTTACCGCTTGGTAGTTCGGGCTCCTGGAATGGGTTATGGGCTTGGGCCCCCTCCGTCCTGACTACCCCCTCTGGATACGAAATGTTGTATGAAGGCATTGACAAGCCTACAGGTAATGGGGCAGTTGGTTATGCTACTTCTACCGATGGTATTAACTGGATTAAGGACGCGCGTAATCCCATTTTGACTGGAGTCTCAGGTTCATGGGCGTCTGCTATCGGAGCAACCAGTGTTATTAAAGATGGTGACCTTTATCGCATGTGGGTCAGTGGTTTGCCGGATTTTTTTCCCTATCCCGGGAGAATTGGTTACGCGACAGCGCCGGCTGAAAACCCTACCAGCGTTGAAGAACCTTCTTCACCGGAAACGCCAGGTACTTTCACTTTGCACCAAAACTACCCGAATCCATTCAACCCGGCGACCAGTATCAGATATGAAGTTTCCAAACAGGTTCGAGTTGTATTGAAGATCATGAATTTGATCGGTCAGGAAATCCAAACGCTTGTAGATGAAGAGAAACCTGTAGGATTCTACCAAGTGGTGTGGGACGGAAAGGATAAGAATGGCCAGAGCGTGGCCAGTGGCGTGTATCTGTACAGGCTCGAAACGAAAGATTTTGTACAGATTCGAAAAATGGTATTCCTGCAATAAAATAAAACCTCCCACAGGTTCCGAACCTGCGGGAGGTTAAACCGATCTACACATTCAAGAGCGCAACACACGCCCTCAGTGGGCCAATCCCATCTTCTCCAGCAGGGCAGTGAATCGGGGATCCGAACGCAGGGGATCGAAGAGTGGATCGACTTTGAGCATTACAAGCTGAAAATTCCGTTCTTCATAGGCTTTATCCAGATACTCGAATGCTTTATCTTTTTGGCCTAGCCCAACATACGCAGGAACAAAACTAAAAGGCGGCGCATAACCTTGTTTTGACATTTCCTGCAATTCTTGCAGGCAACTTAGCGCCTTGGTTCTCTTTCCTGCCAACGCATAAGCGCATCCTTGCGCCCCAAGGAAGTCTGGAATGTCTCCCGAAAGGGTTCTCGCCGTTTGAATCGCTGAAACAGCTTCTTCGTACATTCCCTTCTGTATATAAACCAATCCGAGGAGGAAATAGGTCGAGCCGGTATCGGCTGGATGCATTTCAATAGTTTCTTGTAATTCCTTCTCTGCTTTATCGTACCGCCGAGCATGATGGAAAGTGAGACCGACAATATTATTTATGGTTATGGATAGTGGATCGAGTGATTGCGCTCGTTTCACTTCGGAAATCGCTTCATCAAATCGTCCCATGTGTCTTAGAAATTCACCGTACCAGGCATGCGCGGTTGCGTAATTCGGGCTAAGGGCAATGGCCCGTTTGTAATGGTGCTCAGCTTTGTCATAATCCCAATCGTAGTACGCGCTAATGTCAGCCAGTGAGGTGTGAGCTTCAGCGAGATTGTCATCGAGCTGAAGAGCTTTATTTGCCAGGGCCTTTGCCTTTGGGTGGGATTCTTTCACCGGGATGAAACCCCATGTCCCGAGTAGATTATAAGTGTCAGCCAATCCGGCATATGCCAGCGCAAAGGTCGAATCGGTTTCGATTGCTTGATTAAAATACTCGATAGCGGTTTTGAATCCTTCGGCTGTCTGCTTGTTCCAGAAGAAACGGCCTCTCAGGTACAATTTGTACGCTTCCGGGTTGTCCGTCCCCTTTTTGGCAAGCAGCCGCCGTTCTCCTGCCTTCATTTGCACGTCCATCGCCTCGGCCACTCGCTGTGCAATCTCACTTTGCACGTCCAGCACATCCTTAAACTCCGTGTCGAAATCCTGCGACCAGAGATGTTCTTCGCTCTGGGTATGGATAAGCTGCACGGTGATACGCACACGCTCTTTGATCTTACGAACGCTGCCTTCAATGATCGTCCCCACCCGCAGCTCCCGGCCGATTTCCGCAATGCTTTTCTTTGTGTCTTTGTAGCGCATGACCGACGTGCGCGCAATGACTCGCAGGTCGCCGAGCCTCGAGAGCCGGGAGATCAACTCTTCGGTCATGCCGTCGGCGAAGTACTCGTCTTCCGGGTCCGGACTATAATTGGCCAGGGGCAGCACGGCGAGACGATTCCTGGCGAGTGCACCCGCTTCGGTAACGGACTCCGTCGCAGCGTCCCTAACCTGCAAGCCTGGCCAGAGCAAGAGCGCTCCGGCCAGGAGTAATATGAGCAGCCCGACCAGGCTGCCGTAGAGCCAAGCCTGCTTCTGCAACAGGCGACCTATACCCCTCCACCGCCCGATGGACCTGCCCGCCTTGATAGCGCGTAAGTCGGCCAGCAGCTCTTCAGCCTGCTGGTACCGCTCAACCGGGTTTTTTTTGAGGCACCTGTCGACGACACGGGCTAACTCAGGGGACACTTCCGGGCGCAGTCCCGCCAAGGCGGGATCCGGCTGGTCGTTGCGGATGGCGTAGATCGCAGCTTGCTCGTTCCCATTTTGAAATGGCCGCTGCCCACTGAGCATTTCATACAAACACACTCCCAGTGACCACAGGTCTGTTCGGTGATCGACAGCTTTGCCGTGGGTCTGCTCGGGACTCATGTAGGCCACAGTGCCCAGCGTCGTACCCGTCTTCGTCAACTCTGCGCCAGCCAGCTTGGCAATCCCAAAATCAACGATTTTTGCCAGGCCCTGTCCCGTCGCCGCAGGGACAGGCTTCGTCACCAGGATATTCGACGGCTTGATGTCGCGATGGACGATGCCTTTTCGGTGCGCCGCAGACAAGCCTTCTGCTATTTGTGTTGCTAAATCGAGCGTTTCATTAACAGGCAGCGGCCCTCGGGCGATCTTCTGTTTGAGAGTCTCGCCCTCGTAGTAGGCCATCGCGATGAAAACCTGCCCGTCCTCAGTTTCGCTGATCTCGTGGACGACCGCGATGTTCGGATGGTCAACTGCCGAAGCGGCCTTGGCCTCCGCGATCAGACGCTGCTTGGCCGTTTCGTCTGTGCTGAGATGCGGCGGTAGAAGCTTGAGGGCAACGACGCGGTCGAGTTTGGCATCGCGAGCTTTGTAGACGACACCCATGCCTCCGACGCCGAGTTTCTCTAAGATCTGGTAATGGGAAATTCCCCCGCCAACGAGCGAATCAAAAGCGGATTCCGGTGTCACATCAAACAGCGCCGCCAGAGCCGGGGTTACGACCTTCTCAGATAGGCGGTTGAGGTAGTCGGGGGCGTCTTCAGAGAGTTCGAGTAGAGATACCAGTTCGCTGCGCAAGACCGCATCATGACCGCACGCTTGCTCAATGAAGTCACCGCGCTGCCCGATCGGAAGAGCAGACGCCTTTTCAAAGAGCCGTTCGAGTTTGTTCCATCGCTCAGAGTTCACGTCTTGCCTTATGGTTCTAATTCCGGTTTCATTTCACGATAGAGCCAGACTTGCGTCAGCTTCCAGCCCCTGCTGACGGTAGCAGGCGCGATGCCGAGGGCGCTGGCGGTCTCTTTGATGCTCATGCCTGCAAAAAAACGGCACTCCACAATCCGGCTCTGACGCGGGCTTAGCTCTTCCAGCTTTTCTAATGCCTCATCGAGAACAACAAGTGTCTCAGCTCCCTCTTCGGTCAGGACCATATCCTCACTCAAAGAGACCTTTATGTCATCGAGCGACAGTTTTAGGCAGTCGCCGCCACGTTTCTGGGCTCGACAGCTGCGGGCATAATTCATCAAAATTTGACGCATCGCTTTGGCGGCGGTCGCAAAAAAATGGGCGCGGTTTTCCCATGTTGCTCGAGTCTGACCAACCAGTTTCAAATATGCTTCGTTGACAAGCGCCGTGGTATTTAGGGTGTAGTTGCCCTGCCAGTGCCGCCGGTGGCGGTGCGCCAGTTCCCGCAGCGCCTCATATACCTGGGGAAACAAAACATCGAGGGCCGCTCTGTTGCCGTTCCGAAGCTCCTCGAGCAGTCCCGTGACATCTTGTTGAGATAGCGAATTCATAGGATCACAGGATGCCCAAGTTGTTTTCGTTGAGATAGACGTACCAATTTTTGCCCTTCGTGCACAGGAGATGATAACCTTGGAAATTATCGTCGTCTTTCCATGTCAACGCCCTTGCTTATTGCCGGATAATCCGCGGTATAATATCCCGACGTCACCCGGCCGCTTTCACGCCAGCCACCTCTGGTTTTAGTTCATAGGAAGTTACAAGATTGCTATGATAACAAAGTAACGCAAAAACCGCAAAGCAAAAGTCACCGCAGCAAACAGGGTGAAATTAATTCTTAAAACTCCCGCAAGAATTGTAATCGGATCACCAATTATTGGCAGCCACGAAAGCAGCAATGACCAGTTTCCCCAGCGCTGTGTGATTCGATAAGCCCGGTCAATCGACTTCTTCTGCAGAAGTTTATGCAGCAGCTTTTCCTCGCCCTTCCAACCGAGCCAATAATTAAAAGCTACTCCGGCACAGTTGCCAGTGGTTGCAAAAATGAGCGCCGGGATAGCACTGCCTCCAAGAGAAAGTGTCGCCGCCAAAGCTGCTTCAGAGCTAACCGGAATGATCGTCGCAGCCAGAAAAGCGAAAACAGTCAGACTCAGGTAAGAATAAACGAAATTAATGCTTGTGCCCGTCCTCTTTGTGGTCTTCCCCGCCATCTTCGCTTTCGCCGTGCTCCGCCGCCTCCCCGTGTTCGTGGGTAATATTCCATTTCACCTGGCTCGCTTCGACGCCTTTAACAACTCCTTTGCCATCATGCCAACCCAGGCCACAGCCGGGGCAAACTTCCTTGCCTGCAGTGAGATTATCATGGCATTCACACTCGTCTTCATGCAGCAAACACCAATCACAGCCAGGCTGTATACAGCAATCGTAATCTCCTTCCATGGACAAGTCTGCTTTGACCCTTTTTAAATGGCTTTTGATAGTTTGTAGGCGCTGTTCCGCGGACAGCTCTGCCCGCTGATTAGTTGTTTCAGCGGATTCATCCTGTTTTTTACCCGACTCACAGGAGATAAAGGCCACGATAATAATTTGCAAAACAACCCAAATGACCAGTTTTCTTAATTTCATAGCATCTCCTTTTCTTAATTTCAAAATGTTAACCGCCAATAAATTCTGAACCATCTGCACTCAAATTATTCACAAAATTCTCCGGATCTTTGTCGAATTTTTGCGGACAACCTGCGCAGCCGAATCCGTACACTTTGCCTTCATGAGTCACGGTTTCGAGGTCAGGATCAACTTCATCACCGCAGATAGGACAGACTTTGTTCCAGGCAGCCATTTCCGTTTTACTTCCGGTTTCCGCAGTATATGCAGACGCTTGAGTTTGGGGCTCTTGCTCCGTTTTTGTGCAAGCCGAAAATACGAACAGAATAGTGAATGATAAACCGGTTAGCACATAAAAGTACCTTTTAGAATACATTGTAAATCTCCTCTTTTAGTTAAATGATGTTTTGAATATTAATTTACTGATGACTTTTTTTTAATCATCGTGTTTTTGGCTTCCCGCAGTGTAACCCCTCAGTTTATCATAATGATTAATTTGTTCAGGCTTCAACAATTCTTTCATTTTTAAATGTGCCGTTAAATGGGCCAGGCGGATTTCACCACGAACTTTACTAATCTCAGAAATCGAAGCTTGCAGTTCACTTGCGGCGATACTCTTATTTAAGAAAAGATCGTCAAGGAATTTTTCCTTTTCAACAAGTAATTTTCCTAACCGGACTGTTTTTTTGTGCATCTCGTTATAAATGTTCTCGGTTTGATCTATTTGTGCTTTTGAAAGGTTGAGCTTTGCTTTCAATTCCAAAACATGCATCGGCCCGGGGTAATGGTTTAATTCCGCTGCTTTGGCAAACCCCATCCCGTGGCCCGCTAAATAGCCCTGAATTTCTTCATTTGACAATGATTTAATCTCTCGATTTTCTTCGCCAGAATAACCGGAAGGATCATGCTGGCCATAGGCAATTGAAATATATAATAGAAGAAAAAATATTTTCATCAATAATTTATACATTGAGAAAGCTCCATAACTTTGCTTCAGGCAAAGCCCGAATATCAGACTTGGTCGAATAACTCAACGCGACAAACGAAGTTCAATAACAATAATAGTTCCATTCAAAGTCACTCCCCGACGAGATGCCGGGGAGTGATAGACAAAATTTACCCACCAATAAACTCAGTGCCGTCTTCATTCAAATTCTTGACATAATCCTGCGGATTCTGCTCGAATTTCTCCGGACAGCCCGGGCAGCCAAAGCCGTACACCTTGGCGTCATGGGTCACTGTCTCCAGATCACCCGTGACTTCACCGCCGCATACCGGACAGATCCTGTTCCAGGCATCGCTTTCGGAATCATCCATACTTGCATCGTGGACGTGTTCAACGGGTTCGCTTGCAACTGCCTTCGCATCAGCAGTTTGGCTCTCCTGCTCTCCATTTGAGCAAGCAAACATTAGCAAAGCCATGACAAGAAGCATTGAGATCATTAACGAGATATGTTTTGACTCTTTAAACATAGGAACCTCCTGTTGGTTATTGGTTATTACGTTATTGGTTACTCGTTTTCAGTCGCATCTTCGACCCAATTTTTGCGATTCTCCCAGCTCTTATAAAGAAAATAAATTGCCGGAATAACAATAAGTGTCAACAGGGTAGATGAAACCATCCCGCCAACCATCGGCGCGGCGATGCGTTTCATGACGTCTGAACCAGCACCATGCCCCCACATAATCGGGATCAAACCGGCCATGGTGGAGACCACGGTCATGATTTTGGGACGTACACGATCCACAGCTCCTTCCATAATCGAGCCGTTTAAATGCTTAGCTGTCAACATCTTTCCCTGATCTTGCCACCTTTTGAAAGCATGATCCAGGTAAATTATCATCACAACGCCGGTTTCGGCGGCAACTCCGGCTAGGGCGATAAACCCTACCGCCACCGCCACGCTGAAATTATAATCAAGAATATACATGAACCAGATGCCACCTACAAGTGAAAATGGCAGGCTGCACATGACGATCAAGCTTTCTGCCAAATTCTTGAAATTCATGTAGAGCAGCACGAATATGATTACCAGTGTGACCGGAATCACCAATTTCATCTTCTCTTTGGCGCGCTGCATGTATTCGTATTGACCGCTCCAGATCATGGTGTAGCCTGTGGGAAGCTTAAAACGCTCATTCACAAGCTTCTGAGCATTTCTCACATATGTACCGACATCGATATCTTTTATGTCCACATAAATCCAGGCCGTGCGCTTGGCATTTTCGCTTTTAATCCCTGCAGGACCCTTCGTAAACTCGATGTCCGCCACCTGGCTGATAGGAATCTGAGCGCCGGTTGGCGTAGAAATAAGAACCCGCTTGAGCGCCTCGGGATTATCGCGAAGTTCGCGGCTGTACCGTACATTCACTGGATACCTTTCCAGCCCCTCAACCGTCTGCGTGACGTTCATGCCGCCAATGGCGCTTTTGATGATGTCCTGAACGTCGCCGACGTTCAGGCCGTAGCGCATAACTTCTTCTCGTTTAATCTTGAAGTCAAGGTAGTTGCCACCGACAGTTTTCTCAGGATACACGCTCAGGGTTCCCGGCACTTCCTGAATGACGGCAGCGACTTCCTGTGCTAAATCTGCCAGTACCTGTAAATCATTTCCCATAAGTTTGATGCCCACCGGTGTTTTAATACCGGTTGCAAGCATGTCGATGCGTGTTTTAATGGGCATCGTCCAGGCGTTTGTTAACCCTGGAAATTGGATGGCCGCATTCATCTCCTCTATTAGTTTGTCCGGCGTCATGCCGGGCCGCCATTCATCTTCGGGTTTCAGCATGATGGTCGTTTCAATCATCGAAAGAGGCGCCGGATCGGTTGCTGTTTCAGCACGACCGACTTTGCCAAAAACATGGTGCACTTCCGGGAATTGTTTGATAATCTTGTCGGTTTGCTGCAAGAGTTCCCGGGCTTTCGTTATGCTGATTCCCGGGTCGGTTGTGGGCATATAGAGCAGATCGCCTTCATAAAGCGGTGGCATAAATTCGGAGCCCAGCTGCCGTAGTGGAAAAACAGTTATTAGCATAATGACGACAGCAATGGCAAGGGTCGCTTTCTTGAATTTCAGAACCCATGATATCACCGGCCGGTAAATCCAGATCAAAAAACGACTAATAGGGTTCTTTTTTTCAGGTATTATCTTGCCTCTGACCATATACCCCAAGAGTACCGGCACAATGGTTATCGCCAAGAATGCCGAAGCCGCCATTGCGTATGTCTTGGTAAAAGCAAGCGGTCTGAACAGGCGGCCTTCTTGAGCTTCCAGCGCGAAAACCGGAAAAAAGGAAACCACGATAATTAGCAAAGAGTAAAATAATGCCGGCCCTACCTCTTTCGACGAATCTATAATGATTTGCCAATGCTCTTTCTTACCTTTGTCACGCTCAAGATGCTTATGTGCATTCTCAATCATAACAATGGCTGCATCGACCATAACGCCAATGGCAATTGCGATACCACCCAGGGACATGATATTGGCATTGACGCCCTGCTTATACATCAGTATGAATGAAATGAGAATTGCGACAGGCAGGGTAAAAATAGCTACAAATGCACTGCGAAAATGCAGGAGGAAGATAATACAAACAAATGCGACAATAGCAATTTCTTCGATCAGTTTTCGGGTTAAATTTTCAATAGCCCGGTTTATCAGTCCGGAGCGATCGTAAACCGTAACAATTTCTACACCTTCCGGCAAGCTCTTCTTGAGCTCTTCCAGGCGTGCTTTTACGCCGTTGATAGTCTTGAGCGCATTCTCGCCAAAACGCATAATAACAATGCCCCCAACCACCTCGCCCTCACCATCCAGTTCAGTAAGACCGCGACGCAGCTCAGGGCCGAGGTGGATATTGGCGACATGCTTAAGCGTGATTGGCACACCGCGAGTGTCCACCCCTAATGTAACCTTTTCCAGATCACTAATCGATTGAATGTACCCTAAACCGCGAACCATATACTCGGTTTCACCTAACTCCAGGAGCCTCCCCCCAACATTGTCATTTGCCTTCTGAATCGCTTTGATTACTCTTTGCAGAGGAATATTGTAAATGAGCAGTTTGTTCGGATCAACCTCAACTTGATACTGTTTCACGTAGCCGCCAATACTGGCTACTTCGGCGACACCTTTAACAGCGGTAAGCTCATAGCGCAGGTACCAGTCCTGGATGCTCCGCAGCTGAGCTAAGTCGTGCCGGTCACTTTTCAAAGCATATTCATAGACCCATCCCACACCAGTCGCGTCCGGACCGAGACTCGGTGTGATACCCTGCGGCAGTTTATTTGAAACATAATTGAGATATTCCAGCACCCGGCTGCGCGCCCAGTAGAGATCTGTGCCGTCTTCGAAAATAATGTAAACCAAAGAAAATCCGAAGAAAGAGTAGCCGCGCACCACATTGGCAAACGGCACGGCCAACATGGAGGTGGTGAGAGGATAGGTTACCTGGTCTTCAACCACCTGCGGTGCCTGCCCGGGATATTCAGTGTAAATGATCACTTGAACATCTGACAGGTCGGGTATTGCGTCAATCGGTGTTCGCAACAACGCTACAACACCTAATACGATGGCAAACAGAGTTGCCAGGATAACCATAAACCGGTTATTAACCGACCATTCTATTATTCGTTCTAACATGTTTAAGACTCTTTTCTATTTAGTAAAATCTTCTATCTTCTATCTTCCACTCCCGCAGTGTTAATCTTTTTAGCGTCCAGCATCTTTTGAATGGCCTCCCGCAGTCTGCTCTCGGAATCCAACAAGAAATGAGCGCTGGTCACAATTCGTTGACCTTCCTCTAAACCGGTAAGTACTTTTATCATTGCATCCTCGCCTTCAGGACCTATTATGACGTCTTGCGGTCTGAATTTGCCTTTACCCAGATCAATGAATACCAGATTTCGTCTGCCGGAACGAATGATCGCTTCGCTTGGAATAACCAGTACATTGTCACCGGCGTTAGAAGCAATTGTGATGTTGACATACATATTCGGTTTAAGCTCCATGGCAGGGTTGTCGAAAACCACTCTTATCTTGACGTCTCTGGTTTTTGCATCGAGATAGGGGTAGATGTAGTCTACCCGGCCTTCAAACTGCCGGCCAGGTATATACGGCAGATTCATTTGCACTTTTTGACCAACCTTTATCCAGGGAAGCTCATACTCAAAGATGTGCGCGTAAACCCAAACGGTTGATAGATCCGCCACGCGAAATAGGTCCATCCCAGCTTTAGTATAGCTGCCCTCAATTGCATTTTTGTGAATGATGATGCCTTCGGCTGGCGAATAAATGGTTAGCGTCCTCTGAACTTCACCCATCCGTTCCAGCGCCTCTATTTGATTGTCACTTATATCCCAGAATCTCAGGCGCTGTCGCGTCGCCTTCAGCAGGCTTTGAGCTCCCATTCTTACTTCTTTGAATTCGCTCTTCGTTAATCGCTGCTGATTCTTATAGGCCAGCAAGTACTCTGCTTGTGTAGTCACCAGCTCCGGAGAGTAGATTTCAAAAAGCGGTTGACCTTTCCGCACAAAATCTCCGGTGCGTCCTACAAAAAGCTTTTCAATCCAGCCAGAAAACTTGATATTGATGTTGTAAAGACTCTCCTCGTCATAATCGATATGCCCTACCGTGCGAATAATCCGGCTAAACGGCTGCCGCTTCACTTCTGCCGTGCGAACACCGATGTTTTGAACCGTCACTGGGTCGATGGAAATGGTAGAACCTGAAGCGACTTCTTCGCCTTCGTAAACCGGAATAAGGTCCATCCCCATAGGCGACTTGCCCGGCTGTTCGGAAATATAAGCGGGTTTCATCGGCGCCCGCCAGTAAAGGATTTTCTTGTCTTTTTTCCTGCCATTGCCAGCCTTTCCGACATCTCCTGCCATGTCAGCATGCGCGTCCAGCGAGTGTTCATGCTCAGCAGTCGGGGTCACAACAAGCGCTGACTTAAGCGGTGTCAACTTCATGCCGCAGATGGGGCAGTTCCCCGGTTCATCCTGAATCACTTGCGGGTGCATGCCGCAGGAATAAAGCTGCTTGTCGCCCGGCGCCCCCTGCTCACCATCGCCACTTCCACAGGAGAACGCAAACAAAATGACGAGAACCAACCCGATTGTTTTAATGTACCGAAACATGATATATCTCCTTAGCAATTAAACACTTATAACACAAACCTTATTCGGGCAGCTCACCGCCGACGGCTCTTTCAAGGGCAGCCAACTGCTTTTGATAGTTTGCTTGTTCTTTCGCGTATCCCAAATTCAGGTTGAGCAACATACGCTCAGCGTCAAGCAAATCCAAGAAGTCCAGTCTGCCCGTACGATAGCTGGCCAGCGCAGATTCCAAACTGCTCTCTGCTTGTGCAATCAGGCCTTGCTCATATAAATGCAGCGTCCTGCCGGTTATCTGAACCTGATAATAAAAGTCCTTGATTTCCGCCCTCACCTGATTCTCCAAATTCTCATAGGTGAGTTTATTGGAGGAAATCATTTCCTCTGCTTCCCGCACGGCGGCATTCCGTTTACCTAACCAAATCGGTAAATTTAAACCGACCATCACCGACCAGGCATTCTTGCCTGCATCTGGCGCAGTGCTGATGCCTTTGGAAACATCGATGTAGTTGGCTGTCAAATTAAGATCCGGCCAATATTCTCTCTTAGCCAGACTTTTCATGAACTCACTTTTGCCAATCATGGCTTGAGCCGCCCGAAGTTCCTCACGTTGAGAGAGAGCAAGGTGCACTAATGCCGCTTCATTTAGATTCGCCTTCATCGTATCTATCGTGGAAACGGTAGCCAATTCACTATTTTGCGGAGCACCCAAAAGCGCATTCATTCGGGCCGCCACGCCCTGACGGATCTTATCAAACCCAAGCCGTCTTTCCATCATGCTGGAAATCTCAACCTGTGACTTCAAGACATTAGCCTGAATCCCCTGGCCGGTGGCATATTTCTGCTCAGCGACCCGGGTGAAGTCCTGCAACAAGGCGAGATACCGGTTCAAAATGCCGTTGGACCGATCGACCCAATACAAGTCAAAGTAGGCCTGCTTCACTTTAAAAACCACGTCACTTACGGTGGCATGATATCGCTGTTCTTCGGCCAAAGCATTCTGTCTGGCCATTTTGCCTTTCAATCCAAGTTTTCCGGGGAATGGAATTTGCTGAGATAACGTAAAGACATTCTCCTGCGGTCCGACACGGGTTTCTACACTTGCGATGAATCGGGAATAACTAAACATCGGATCGGGTAGAGTTGAGACCTGTGCTGGCCTCTGTTCGGATCCGCGCCACCGACGTTCTGCCGATTTGATCGCAGGATTATGCTGCAACGCTTCTTCTACCAGCATACCTAAAGAAGCTGGGCGGCTATTTTCCTGAGCCTGAATAGAACCAAACTCTATACTCAAACTAAAGATAGTACAGAAAAAAATAGAATAATTTTTCATTTGGACCATTTTGTTCCTCAGTTAAATATTTTGACCAATTTCTAACTGCTAAGGAATGAATAATAAATTAACCAAGCAGGAAGATCCGTATGGCTTGTACAGGAAGTAAACTCTAGCTCAATCCTTATCTGAAGCCTTTAATCAGTTATCCGTTTCGAAAAACTGTATAAAAAAAACTGGCATGACAGAAAATGAGCTTACTCAGCTGAAGTGAATTTGCTGAACCACAGGATACCGTAATGCGGATTATATTAGGGGAGGTCTAAATTAAGTAAGACGAAATTATGGCGTAAATTTTTACGCTACTTAAAAATTTAGGCTGGAAGAAAAAATCGTGACCGGATTGATTTGACTCTTTACCATTTAAATCGCATTTAATAAAAGAATAATCTTCTAAATTCTTCTGCTCATTCTTTTTTAAAACTCCTTCAATCACCTTAACGGAAATAGTGATGGGAATGACAGGACGGGTACTTTCCGAAAATTTACAGCAGCACGAAGGCGCGGTAAGCTCTAACTTTGCGGGCTGACACTTATTCACAGCATTGGATGAGCAAGGCATGTTCTGTGCTAAACTCTGAGAGTCACACGAAGCTATTAATTGGCTTGCGGGGCTTAATAGGAGAGTCGTGAAGCTTAAAAACAAAAGTAACGGTTTACGTAAATTTTTCATTAAGAATATAATCGATTGACTTTTCTTGTTTACAATTGCACAATCTAAAAGGTTCCAATAATTTTTAATTAACGATAAAAACTTTTAAAATCAAGTAGAGAAATAAACCATACATTTTGAGAAGGACAAAATAGTTTTCACTTTGACGGAACTTTCAATATAATCAAAGCGTATAGAAAAAAAATTCAATAGAAAATTGACTAAACGACTGTATTACACATGAAAGAGCTTGACCAAAAGATTCTCGAAATTTTAACCCATGACGCACGAACGCCCCATGCGAAAATCGGAGCAGAGGTCGGGCTTTCAAGACCGGCCGTAACCGAACGGGTTAAAAAACTGGAACAGAGCGGCATCATTGAGGGGTACAGCGCGATTCTAAATCCCGAGGCTGTAGGAAAATCGATAACTGCTTTTATTTCGGCAAAGCACCAGGGAGTTCTGAACGACGAAGTTCAGGTAACGCTCAACGAATTAGCCAAGTATGGCGAAATCCTTGAAATCCACAGCATCGCCGGCGAGGATTGTTTCTTAATAAAAGTACGAACTACCGACATGAAATCCTTAAACCGCATTATCAATCATATGAAACAGCCTCCGCTTACCATGGTTACAAAAACAACGATTGTGCTGGAAACTTATTTTGAAAAAGTCGGCGGCACGATCTTGCGGGAATCACATCAGCCAGAATCGGGTGGTTTGGGGTTTTAAAGGGTTGTACTTTTAAATAACATAGGTCACTTATGGTGAGACCTAATGGACGATATTCAAATGTCAAAAAAGTCCTGCGGACACTTTGACTGATAAAAACACGAGGGAAAATGCAGGATCGAGAATTAATCAAAGCCTACTTTGCCTGGGCGGCGGTTAGTATTTTCTGGGGTACAACTTATTTGGCTATTAGAATCGGCGTTGAAGTGCTGCCGCCTGCGCTTTTTGCTGGAATTCGTTTTCTAATCGCCGGCCTGATACTTATTCCAATTCTATTATTGAAAGGTTATTCTCTGCCTTCGAAAAAAGATCTCATACCTATCAGCATCACGGGTATCTTGCTCCTCACCGTAGCTAACGGAACCGTTGTTTGGTCCGAACAATGGGTCTCGAGCAGTTTAGCGGCTTTGATTATCGCCAGCATCCCATTTTTTATGGTGGGCATGGAAGCGCTCATGCCGAACGGAGAAAAGCTGTCCCTTAAGAAAGGACTGGGCATTTTAGTCGGGTTTTGCGGAATCTTTCTTCTATTGTGGCCCGACATCAAGGGTGCAATTAATTCGGCGTATCTAAAAGGAATCATGGGTCTTGTGATAGCAATTATCGCCTGGGCTGCCGGTTCGATTTACTCCAAACATCGGGACATCAAAACGGCCCCCTTTATGTCTGCAGCTTTTCAAATGCTGATTGCCGGCGGAGTCCTGACCCTGATTGGTATGGTAAAAGGAGAACTCAGCCAATTCACTTTTGACCCAAAAGGAATCGCCGCTTTAGTCTATTTGATGATTTTCGGATCGCTTATCGGGTATAGCGCATATATTTACGCTTTGGCAAAACTGCCGACTGCGACAGTCTCAACTTATGCTTACATAAATCCCGTGATCGCAGTCATTTTGGGTTGGTTGGTACTCGACGAACGCCTGGATTGGATAGTCGCTCTGGCAACCGTTATCATCTTATCAGGGGTTCTATTGGTGAAAAAAGAAGCCGAAAAATTAAAAACTGGTTCCAGTGATGCAATGAATGAGGTTAAAAAAAAGGATGATTTAATTTTGGAAACTTCTTAAAAGCCTATTACCATTCCCAACTCTATTATTCAAGACGAAGTTTTACTGTCTTTTCAGAATCTAAATCGCCGTTCAGATCGTTTACTTTTACCGTCAACCTGTAGTCACCGGAATCCAACTTGCTGACATCGAAACTTGCATATTCAAAAGAAGTTTCATCATGACCCTGGCGATCATTTTTAATGGAGATCGATTCCTTCCCTCCACCCCCTAAAAATCCGAAGATCCTTTTTAATCCCTTCTTTTGGCGCTCAATTTGATTAATCGAATATTCAGTCTCAAACGAGGTTACGCCCTGCTCATCTTTAGTTAGATTATAAATTTCATAATAGAGAAACATAGGCTCAGATTTTTTGAACTTAGCACTCGGGTTTGGGACGATGGAAAGTTCACCTCGATTAAAAACCGAACTCGAATCAAATGGAACAATATTGAAAGCTAACTCGAGATCGCTTAAGTTCAGCTTATCATTTTTAAAAGAAGGTACTTCGATATCAAAATTACCGCCGCCCAGCTTTGATTTGTCGGAGGATTGAGCGTAAAATGACAATTGATAGGTCTCTGGCTTTAAGTCAAAAACATACCGGTTAATAAAATAGTCGTTAGAAATTCTTTTAGGGTCAATATCGGCTAAGGGGTGTTTCTCAAAAAATTTAGCCTGTTCATCTAAATGAGAATCATAGATACCCGCGCCGTATTCAAATTCCAAGCTCTTTTCCTGCTGAGCCTTTTTTAGCGACAATTCCTTAAGCTGGATGCCAATATACACTTCCATTCGGGTTTTCCCCTGGTCGCCGCGAAAATGGGCAACAAAAGCGCTCATTTTGAGCGGCATTACTTTCTTGCTCCAAGAATGGGAATCATTCGACATTGCCTTGAAGACAACCTCGCTGTTCTCGATCTCCATTTCGTGGGCCGCCGCCAAATATTCGCTCTGAGATCGAACCGAAAGCAATCTATCCAACTTAGGATCCCAACCCTGTCTATCTTCAAGCATGCTGAAGTTTGCTAGAACTGGCGATAGTCGCCAGTTATTACCGCTAGCCATTGGATCGACCATGAAATGAAAAATACGTTTAGGTTGGTCAGCCGACTGCTCATAAAGCCATGACTCATTCCTTGGAAGTGTTGAGCTCACTATGCTGGTTGAGGCTAAGTTAAATCTTGGGCTTGGGCTAACTGTTGTAGCGGTTTGATCCGGCTCTCCGTATCGAATGTAAATAAGCCCCCGGTCATTGAACTCCTCGTTCAGTTCGTAACTTTTGGGAAATTTAAGAACTCCAAACTTATCGGGATCAGTGACTTCATTGCGCACACGGTCAAACCAATAATTCTTCTCTGCGTAAACCAATCTTCTATAATGTTCAAGCACCCGTACATTTATGGGAGAAACTGGCGTTGGATCTCTTGAGTCCCAAAACCTGTGAAAAAAACGTCTTTTATCTTCAACATCACTCAAAGTTTTGAAATAATCTAACTCTTTATCTTTGAGTATATATTTTAAATCCTCGAATAAAAATTCCGAATCCACTTCAAACTTGATTGAATCAGTCGCCAAATTAAAATAGCCAATAGCTTGTTCTTCGTTATTCTGTTGGATATTCAGGCGAACCAATGACAGCAAAATCGGCGTTTTACTGATAGTCAGTTCCTGATTCAACAAAGAACGGAAAATGGCATCGGCTTCTGTATATCTTTTTTTGAGGCGGTGCAGCTCGCCGAGGAAATAGGCCGGCCAATCCCCCTCTGCAGTCCTCAACATCTTTGTTACTTCGCGCTCTCCTTTATTTTTCAACAATAACCTGTAAAATTTAAACAACCCAACCTGTACATGAACTAAGTCGGGTTTAGATAGTAATTGAAGTTCTCCCCAACGCACACTTTCAAACCACTTTTCCTTTCGGCGTTCAAGAAATCCACGCTGGTAAAGCACATCCTTAAAACTCGAATCAATTTTTATAACTCCCGCAAAATACTTTTTTGATTTACCAAAGTGTAGCTTTTTTATTATGTGCTTGTCGGTTTTGCCGGCTTCCCGGTAGGCAATGCCTAAACAATAACCTGCTTCCAAATCGCGCGGTTGAACATCCAAAATCTGCTTATACCAATCTTTGACCCTTGCCCAATTCTGTTTTTCAAAATAGACTTTGCCCAAACCGCGGAATGCCTGAAAACAACCCTGGTAAATTTTAAGCGCTTTCTTATAAACCTCTTCAGCTTCCTCATATTTCCCGGCAGTTCGTAAACTGTCTGCTCGCCGGACAACAGGAACAATTCTTTCATTCGGGCTGGTCGTCAGATGGTAGATTGCTTCTTCATTCTCTGGATCAATTTCCAAAACTTTTTTGAACCAGCGCTTGATTTTTCCCCAATCCTGCCTGGCATAGGCGATCTTACCCAGTCCTTTGAGAGCATCGAGAGATTTCTTGTTCAACTTCAGTGCTTTGCGGTATTTATCTTCTGACTCTTTAAAAAACCCTGCCGCCCTCAGACTATCAGCCGCATTTATTATTAATTGCAACCCGGAAATTTTGGAGCCATGATTTTGTTCTTGTGATTGCGGAAGTAACCAAGCTGGAGAAATCGCTACAAATGAGAAAATCACCGCGAAGGTGAATAAACTACAACGGCCGGTTGACTCAGGATATCTTACCATGAATACCTTAACTTTGATTATATTAGAAAATTTAATTTAGTAAATTAAATACATTCATTCAAAGAAATTATTTCGTGTAAAATAAACAAAAGATACCCTGCTGAGGAACCTAAATAGAAAACCCCGGCGCATTCGGGCGGGGCCTCGAGGAATGGGTAAGAGGAGAGAGAAGCTATTGAATCATTAAAGTGAGCATAAATCCAACTGCATCGCCGTTTAAGTCCGGGTCTAAATCTGTGAAAAACTCTCCCTGCTCAGTCTCTTGTCTCTTGCTGTAATAATCAAGTTTTTTGAACATGAATTCCGCACCGACCCCAAAGTGTTTTGAGAAAAGGTAGTCAACACCCAGTGCTACATTAAGTCCGGCGCCGATCAGCGCAACATCTGAATTCTGTTCATGCAAAGCATAAACACCAAAGCCAACTTTACCGTAGGGCTGTAACCGGGACTCAATTTCGAATTTTTGTTGCAAGTTTACTTCGATCCCACCAAATTTAGTGATCAATTCTCCGCCATTCACCGGAATGTGTTCGGACCCCAAAAGTGTCAGCCACATGGAAAACCGTTCACTAAAACCATAGCCCAGGCTCAGTGCGCCGCCCTCACCCTCGTTAAGCCCTCTTTCCGCGATCATTTCAAAAGAAGCCGAGCCGATTGCTGCTCTAAGACCTTTATGGGAAAACCGGGATGCCGGACTTTTCTCTTGCGGGTAAACCGAAAAAGATAAAACCAAAACAGCCAAAACACCGGATAAAATGACCTTAAGATTTTTGATTCTCATTCTTGCCTGCCGTTAAATTATCATATTACGCTTATGTAATTCCCTGCTTAGTTGCTCTTGAGAAAGACAAATCATGTGCCATAAAACCAGAGTTGTAATTTAAAGACTTACCCGTACTTAGCTTTGCCGGACATGTGAAATAAATCGACACCGGTCGCAAATTAACCACGAAAGGGTCGGCAGTCAGAAATCTGATTACGAATATGAACCCATACGTACAATTGAATGAGCTCAAGTTACAAGCAAAACAACTCAACTTATTGTTTATTTAAAACTTATATTTTTTGGCATAACTTTTGGAAACAATCACTTTGAATTT
>SMXC01000126.1 GCA_004356825.1 Caldithrix sp. | reverse complement strand
TGATGAGCTGAGAAATAAAACAGAGGATTTTAAAAAACAGATAGAATCCGCGACCCAAAAAGTCGTTGAAGAGCTAAAAGAATTTTACGATGTGATTCATTCGGACACCATTTCCACCAATGGCAGAGATGAGTCCGGCGAGGATGAGCAACTCGAAGAGGATAACGATACGGACAATGTACATGACCAAATTAAAAAGCTGAAGGAAGAAGAAAAGGAAATTGTCGAAGAAATTTTCAAAGAAATTCTTCCTGAGGCTTTTGCTGCAGTGAAGCAAACTTGTAAACGGCTGGTTGGCAAAAAATGGAAAATATGCGACCTCGATATTCAGTGGGATATGATTCCTTACGACGTTCAGCTCATCGGTGCTATTGTTCTGCATGAAGGCAAGATTGCTGAGATGGCAACCGGGGAAGGAAAAACTTTAGCAGCAACGATGCCTCTCTATTTAAATGCCCTTGCCGGTAAAGGCGTCCATTTGATAACCGTAAATGACTACCTGGCAAGACGTGACTGTGAATGGATGGGCGAAATCTTTAGATTCCTTGGACTGACTGTCGATTATATCCAAAATGATATGAACCCTGAAAGGCGCAAACAAGCGTATTCCGCCGATATCACCTACGGAACGAACAACGAATTCGGTTTTGACTACCTGCGCGATAATATGGCCATTCGCTTCGAAGATAAAGTTCAACGCGGGCACAATTATACTATCGTTGATGAAGTAGATTCGGTTCTGGTGGATGAGGCTCGAACGCCACTCATTATTTCGGGTCCGGTGGAGCATTCGACCCATAAATACGATGAGATGAAGCCCCGAGTTGAACAGTTGGTCAGGGAGCAGACCAGGTTGGTGAACAGTATGGTTGCTGATGGCGAAAAAGAGTTAAATGACGGCGATGAATATGAAGCCGGAACAATGTTACTGCGAGCATCCAGAGGTGCACCCAAGAACAAAAAACTTGCCAAGCTCTATCAGGAAGTTGGTGTGAAGAAATTGATTCGCCGGGTCGAAAATGATTATATTCGTGACAAAAAATTGCATGAAATTGACGAAGAGTTGCTTTTCGCGATCGATGAGAAGGCACACACAATCGATTTGACCGACAAAGGCCGCGATGCCCTTTCTCCGAACGATACGGAGATGTTTGTTTTACCCGATTTTTCTGTAAAGCTGCATGAATTAGAAAACAATGAAGCCATTTCTGACCAGGACAAGCTGTCGCAAAAGATGGAACTTCAAAACGAGTTTTCTGAAAAAAGCGAACAGCTGCATAATATTTCCCAACTCCTTCGCGCTTACTCCTTGTTTGAAAAAGATGTTGAATATGTTGTCACGGATGGCAAGGTTCTCATTGTAGATGAATTTACCGGCCGCTTGATGCCGGGGCGGAGATTCAGTGATGGCCTGCATCAGGCTTTAGAGGCAAAAGAGGGAGTCAAAATTGAAAAAGAGACGCAGACTTTAGCCACGATTACTTTACAAAATTATTTCCGCCTTTATAAAAAATTAGCCGGAATGACCGGAACCGCAGAGACTGAAGCGTCAGAACTTTGGGAAATTTACAAACTGGATGTTGTGGTCATTCCAACGAATGATGAGATTCGGCGCATAGATTATGAAGACCAGATTTTCCGAACCAAACGGGAAAAATACAGCGGAATTATTGATGAGATCATCGAAATGCACGAAAGAAGGCGTCCGGTTTTAGTTGGCACCATCACGGTTGATATCTCAGAAACCCTGAGCCGGATGCTAAAGCGAAAAGGCGTCCCACACTCCGTGTTGAATGCAAAACAGCATCAGAAAGAAGCGGAAGTGGTGTCACATGCCGGGGAGCCCGGGGCTGTGACAATCGCGACAAATATGGCAGGAAGAGGAACGGACATCAAGTTGGGCCAGGGGGTTGTCAAACATTCGAATTGTGCTTTGGTTAAACCCCGTGAAGGTGAAGAGGTGTGTCCTCATTTAGAGGAGTTTAAATGTCGGGAACAAGTGCCTTGCGGACTTCATATCATTGGTACAGAACGGCATGAATCCCGCAGAATTGACCGGCAGTTGCGGGGCAGAAGCGGCAGACAGGGAGACCCGGGTTCGTCGCGCTTTTATCTGTCTTTAGAAGATGACTTAATGCGATTATTTCAATCGGACCGGGTTGCAGGGATCATGGATAGGCTCGGTGTTCCGGAAGGCGAGGTCATTCAACACGGAATGGTCAGCAAATCAATTGAAAGGGCACAGAAAAAAGTAGAGGGTCATAATTTTGATATCCGAAAGCATCTTCTCGAATACGACGATGTGATGAATCAGCAGCGTGAAGTGATTTATAAGAAGCGCGCTCATGCTTTGGAAGGGGAGAATTTACGAGAGGAATACATCGAGCTCATGGGCGATTTTGTTGACAGCAAGGTTAAGCAGTATTCCGACGAAGATACATATTCGGAACAGTGGGACTGGGCGGGACTGCGAGGTGACTTTAGAAAAACGATGCTCATGGAACTGCCAATTGAAGAGGATGGTGTCGCCGGCATCAGTCATGAAGAATTATTTGACAAACTTTATGAAGCCGCAAAAGATCACTACCACCAAAGAGAACAATATCTTGGCGAAAAACTAACACGCCAAATCGAGCGGTTGGCGATGTTGCGAGTGATCGACGAACGCTGGCGTGAGCATCTCTATGAAATGGATCAACTTAAAGAGGGAATCGGACTCCTGGCCTATGGACAAAAGAATCCTCTGCTTGAGTATAAATCAGAGGGCTTCCGGATGTTTACGGACATGCTCGACATGATCAATGAGCAGGTTCTCGATTTGATTTTTAAAGCCCAGGTGCAGCAGGAACCGATGCCTTCCGCGGTTCGCCGCCAGCAGATGACAACCGTTCACGATTCAAGCGCTGGTATGGGATTTTCGGGTGTTCCTGAGGAGGATGCCGGGCAAAGGGCTGCACAGCAACCGCAAGGGGCTAAGAAACAGCCAGTGGTAATCGGTGAGAAAACAGGGCGAAACGATCCGTGTCCATGCGGAAGCGGTAAAAAGTATAAAAAATGTCACGGCGCTGTCTAAATATTTTTGTTGCAATTCCAGGATATTTTTTCACCTTTTGGAACTAAGATCAGACCAGCTAAGTTTACCTCGCAATTGCGGTTGTCGAAGCGGTGCCTGAGGGAAATTGAGTTTTCGTTTTGCAAATAAAGTTTGCAGGAAAAGTGGGGATAATATAGTAGAGGAAATTTTTATGAATGAACGGGTCGTTGAAATTTTAATTTATATAATGAGCGAAATTCGCAGTAATCGTAAAGTCTCAACTAAACTCGATATTCTTTCAAAAAGCTTAATTCAACAGGGATACACTGAGAGTGAAATCAGTTCAGCATTTACCTGGCTTCTTGCTCGCTTAAAAAACGATTCGGAGGAGCTCATCGAACAGCGAAATCCGTCTCTTAAGAGTTCTTTTCGCCATCTTCATGAAATCGAGCGCTCGGTTATTTCAGTTGAAGCTTACGGCTACATTATTCAACTTAAGGAGTTAGGAATTATCGATGAAACCGACACCGAGCAGATTCTTGAAAGAGCAATGATGATGGGCGCCTCAGAAATAAACACCGGGGATATAAAATCTATTGTTGCCTCAATGTTATTGAATTATGATGCCTTTAGAGACAGAAGTTATTTTCTTTTTGAAGAAAATTCTACAATTCATTGATAATACAATTACGTTTATCTGTTTCTCACCTATTTTAATTTTGATTGGAAGTTATGGCCAAATCCTTAGTCATTGTTGAGTCTAATGCAAAAATCAAAACCATTGGCAAATTCTTAGGAAAGGATTATCAAGTTCTCTCCTCGGTAGGCCACGTAAAAGATCTGCCGAAACAGCGCCTGGGCGTCGATGTTGATGACAATTTTAAACCGGAATATATTACCATTCGGGGAAAAGGCAAAGTATTAAGTCAGCTAAGAAAGTCTGCGATAACTGCGGAGACCGTCTTCATCGCTACCGATCCCGATCGTGAGGGAGAGGCGATTGCATCCCACCTTGCCGAAGAAATGAAAGTGAAGAAAGATAAGATTTTCCGGGTGATGTTTAATGAAATCACCGAAAAGGCCGTCAAAAATGCATTAGCAAATCCAACAAAAATAAATGAAAATAAGGTCGCTGCTCAAAAGGCCAGACGGGTCGTGGATCGATTGGTAGGTTACCAGGTCAGCCCAATTTTATGGCGGACCATCTACCGTGGGTTGAGTGCCGGCCGGGTTCAATCGATTGCGCTTAGACTGATCAGCGAGCGCGAAGAAGAAATAGAGAATTTTAGTCCGCAGGAATATTGGTCTGTTACTGCCGAGCTCCAGGGAGAAAAGACCCAGCCGTTTCTCTCGAAGCTTCATAAAATAGACAACAAAACGACTGAACTTGCCGATGAAAAAACGACGAATCAAACTTTAACTGATCTTGGAAAACAATCATTTAAAGTTCTTGAAATCAAAAAAAGGAAAGTCACCCGCAATCCAGGCCCTGCATTTACCACCAGTACCCTGCAGCAAGCAGCAGCGGGTCGCCTGGGGTACACTTCAAAAAAGATCATGATGATCGCCCAGCAGCTTTACGAAGGCGTTGAGATCGGAGATGAAGGCAGTGTAGGTTTAATAAGCTACATGCGTACTGATTCAACTCGTATTTCGGATGAAGCTTTACTGGCGGTTAGAGAATATATTATGGTAAGTTATGGCAAGGATTATCTGCCGGCTTCTCCCCGAAAATTTAAAGTGAAATCAGGAGCCCAGGACGCACATGAGGCCGTCCGGCCAACTTCATTAAAAAGAGAGCCGCGCCAAATCAAGAGGTATTTAACCTCGGAACAGTTCAAGCTTTATGAGCTGATTTGGAATCGCTTCGTAGCTTCTCAAATGGAATCCGTCAAAATCGAACAAACCACCATCAATATTTCCGCAGGAGATATGTATTTGTTTAGAACCTCAGGGAGTAGCATCCTTTTCAGAGGTTTTTTACAAATTTATGAGGAAAACAAAGAGGAGAATGGAAATGGTAAAGATGATGATATGCGTATTCCGCGAAACTTAAACGTGGGTGATATTCTAAATTTATTAAACCTCACACCTCAGCAACATTTTACTAAGCCGGCCCCCCGCTTTTCCGAAAGCAGTTTAATCAAAGAGCTGGATGCTTTAGGAATCGGCCGCCCCAGTACTTACACGGTTATTATTTCCACCATCCTGGCGCGCAAATATGTTGAGAAATTACAACGTCAATTGATCCCGACCGAGTTGGGCCGAACGGTAAATCAGATTTTAGTTCAAAATTTTTCAAATATATTCAATGTTGAATTTACCGCTCTTATGGAGAAAGAACTGGACGAAATCGAATCTGGTAAGAAGGAGTTTTTGGAAGTAACTACAAATTTTTATACACCTTTCAAAAAGGATTTGGATGAAGTAAGCCAGAAGCAGCACGAGATCAAGAACTCTTTACAACAAGAAACCAAAGAAACCTGCCCTAAATGTGGTAAGGATTTAATTATTCGATGGGGCAGAAATGGTAAATTTATGGCTTGCTCCGGCTATCCCGAATGCAAGCACACCAAGCCTTTGGAAGAACCCGAAGAAGTGGAAGATAAATGTGACAAATGCGGCAAGCAGATGGTAATCAAGCATGGACGATTTGGGCGGTTTATGGCTTGCTCCGGCTATCCTGAATGTAAAAATACTCAGCCTATTTCCGTCGGGGTACATTGTCCTACTGACGGCTGTTCAGGAAACTTAGTAGAGAAAAGATCGCGGCGTGGAAAAACTTTTTACGGTTGCAGCAAATATCCGAATTGTAAATTTGCCAGCTGGAACAAGCCGGTTAATATTCCATGCAGTACCTGCCAAAGCCCTTATTTGGAAAGACGTTCAAACCAATCGAAAGGGGACTTCCTTTATTGTCCGGCATGCAAATCAGATTTGCCGGCTGAGGAGAAGGAAACTGACGATGCAGTCGCTGTCGGCTAAGACACTTCAATTTCATATTATAAATTTTCTGCGACATCTACGTTTGGAGAAAAACGCCTCGAGCTTTACTTTGAGCGCATATCAATTGGATCTCGAACAATTGCTGCAGTTTACTGAAGAACACGATCTCCATGAGATTACTAGAAAATCTTTGCGTTCATTTTTAGCTTCTTTATCGAAAAGAGGACTTAAAGCCTCCAGCATTAATCGAAAATTGACTTCTCTCAGGTCTTTTTTTAAGTATCTGTGTTCCCGGGAAATCCTGGATGCTAATCCTGCAGCGACACTTTTATATTTAAAAAAGGAAAAAAAACTTCCTTCATTCTTCCAGTATGAAGTCATCCTGAAAGCTTTGAGCTTTCCTGATACGAATAATATTGAAGGACTAAGAGATCGGGTTATACTCGAGATTTTTTATTCTACCGGCATCCGTCTGCGCGAATTGGTGGGAATTAACCTTGAGGACGTTGATTTGACCCATGAACTACTTAAGGTCACCGGGAAAGGTTCAAAGGAACGGCTGGTGCCACTGGGGAAAAGTATTATCAGAATCATCAAAGAATATATTGAGGCACGGGCTCAATATATCCATTCTCTGGATTTGATGACCGAAGCTTTTTTTCTAAACAAGAAGGGTGAAAGAATTTCGCCGGGGCAAGTACAGTATAGAGTGAAGAAATACCTGCTTTTGGCCTCGGATAAACAGGAAGCCTACCCGCACATGTTACGCCATTCCTTTGCAACCCATTTACTTGACGAAGGAGCAGACCTGATTGCTGTAAAAGAGTTACTGGGCCATTCAAGCCTTTCGACGACGCAAGTCTATACCCACTTGACGACCGAGAGATTAAAGAAAGTTTATAAACAGGCGCATCCGAGAGCACAGAAATGATCAGTTGAAATTGAGAAAAGAATAAACTCTAATTAATCATTAAATCAATTGGAGGCTGCAATGCGTGTAAACATCACCGCCAGGCATTACAAAGCACCGGATAAGCTTAAAGAATATGCAGAAAAGGAGGTACGAAAACTTAGTAAATACTTTGATGGCATTATTGAATGCGAAATAGTCCTGGATTATGAAAAAACAATTCAGGTTGTTGAAATAGCTATGAAAGTACAAAAGCAAAAATTATTTGCCCGTGAAAAATCCAAAGATATTTACAAGGGTATTGACAACGCTGTTGATAAGATCGAAAGGCAACTAAAAAAATACAAAGAAAAATTGAAAGACCACTCACATACGAGAGTCGATTCATTTGATGAATCTTCTCAGGAAAGTCCGGAGTGAATTTGTCTAAAACTGAACGAAATTTTCTATCGTAATGGAAAAACTAACGATTGAAAAATTTTATCTTGACAACAAAGAAAAATTAAAGTTAAATTTGTTTAATAATGATGCAAGTTTCAACAGAGTCATCGAGGAAGCTGATTTGCATCGTCCAGGACTGGCCTTGTCCGGATTTGTGGATGTATTTACATTTAAACGAATTCAAATAATCGGCAATACGGAAAACGCTTATTTGAAAAAATTGTCGGCGACTGAGCGAAAAAAGGCCATCGAAATATTGCTCTCTTTTAAGTTGCCCTGCATTATAATCACCCATAACAACAAACCTCCGGCAGAGCTTGTAAATTATGCTAACCAAAAGGGAGTGACCATTTTCAAGTCGCCGTTGCAGACCACAAAGCTCATGCACCTCATTAGTGACTACATGGATGATGTGTTTGCACCAAGTATTACCGTGCATGGCTCGTTGGTTGATGTGTATGGAATCGGGGTGCTGTTCACCGGGCGCAGCGGCATCGGCAAAAGTGAAATTACTTTGGACCTGGTTGAACGAGGACACCGCCTGGTAGCAGATGATGTCGTACAAATTTCAAGAAAAGCCGAAGGTATTCTAATTGGTGAGGCTGCCGAAATGTTGCAGCATCATTTGGAGATTCGAGGGCTCGGTATTGTGGACGTACGCAGCATTTTTGGAATTCGTTCGATCCGGCTGCATAAGCGCGTAGAAGTTGAAGTCCAGTTAGAAGAGTGGAATCAAGACGAGGAATATGAACGAGTCGGCCTCCAGGAGTTAACAAGCAAAATACTGGAGGTCGAAGTTCCAGCTATAAAACTACCCATTTTTTCCGGTAAAAATATTACTGTTATCGCCGAAGCGATAGCTTTAGATCAATTGTTGAAAATTCATGGTCATTACCCGGCGAAGGCTTTCAATGACAAGCTTCTTAAGAGAATGCAGGAAAAAGCAAAAAAAGAAAAATATTTACAGGATTATTTAGACCGGGATTTTGAATAGAAGTAGAATTCGATGACAACATGCCTTGCCATAAGTCACGGCCAGATTGCTCAAGCATTTCTTGAGGCGGCCAAACAGATAACAGGAGAGTG
>SMXC01000125.1 GCA_004356825.1 Caldithrix sp. | reverse complement strand
TAGCCCCAAAAGAGAAGATGTCGCTGCGATGGTCTACTTCTTCATTTCTGGCCTGCTCCGGAGACATATAAGCAATGGTACCGATGGTTGAGCCGGTTTTGGTGAGCGCCGGCTGGCCTTTCATTTTTGCCAGTCCGAAATCCATCACTTTCACCAGACCGTCGTCGGTCACCATGATATTGGCCGGTTTGATGTCGCTGGTGCACAATGCCCTTTTTGTGGGCGGCCTGCAGGCCTTCGGCAATTTGGGTGGCGTAGGTGAGACAATTGTCAATTGAGAATTTGGAATTACGAATTATTAATTCCCGCAATTCTTTACCCGCGACAAATTCCATGGCGATAAACGGCTGGTCGCCGTCTTCCACCGAATAAATGGTGCAGATATTCGGGTGATTCAGGGCGCTGGCGGTTCGAGCCTCATTGATGAAACGTTGGCGCAGTTCGTCATCGCCGGCGACGTCCAGGGGCAGGAATTTCAGGGCGACGGTGCGCTGCAGTTTGGTATCCTCGGCTTTGTAAACGATGCCCATGCCACCTTCGCCGAGCTTTTCGATGATTTTGTAATGGAGTATGGTTTTGCCGATCATTTTTCTAATTGTGTATTAGTCCAGGTCTTGTGGATTGCAGAATTTTATTTAGTCCCGTTCCAAAATCATCGCTGCTGCCATGGCTCCGGCAGCGCAAATACTAACCAGCCCGTACTTGGCGTCTCGCCGTTGCATTTCATAGGCAAGGGTGGTTACAATGCGTCCACCGGTGGCTGCAAACGGATGACCAACGGCAATTGAGCTTCCCAAAGGATTGAGTTTCTGCCGGTCAACCTTTCCGATGGCTTTTTCTTTCCACCCCTGTTCCCAGGCTTTCATGTTGCAGGCGATCTGAGCCCCGAAAGCCTCGTGCATTTCTATAATGTCCATATCCGAAAGTTTCAGACCCGTTTTTTCAAGTAATCTTGGCACGGCAATGCCGGGCGCCATGAGCAGTCCGTCATTTGGATCGATGGCTGCATATTCAAACGCCCTGATAAAAGCCAGCGCTTCCCGCTTTTCTGTTTTTGCCCGCTCTTCCGACATTAAAAGCACGGCAGAAGCCCCGTCCGTCAACGGACTTGAGTTGCCGGCGGTGAGAGTACCGGCAGCGCTTCGGTCGAATACCGGTTTTAATTTGGCTAATTTTTCGAGCGAAGTGTCGGCGCGAACAAGCAGGTCCTGGTCGATTCCGTCCAACGGAAAAATTTCTGATTTCAGACTGCCGTCCTCGGTCGCTGCGTGGGCATTCATATGGCTCTGGTAAGTGATTTCATCCTGTTCTTCGCGGGAAATTTTCCACTCTTTGGCCATGAGTTCTGTGTGCTCGCCCATCGATAGTCCGGTAGAGGGCTCGGCAATCGCCGGCGTTTCCGGTTTTAAATGCCAGGGCCGGATCCGCAGAAATTGCGAAATTCTGCCGCCAACCGTCTTTTGCTGTGAAGCATCCAGAAGTATCCGCGAAAATTTTTTGCCAAATAAAATGGGTGGATTAGACATGGATTCGACTCCGCCGGCAATGCCCATTTCTGACCGGCCGGAACTGATCGAATCATAAATTGCACTGATTGCGTGGATTCCGGTTATGCAGTTGTTAGAAACCGTGTGAGCTCGGACAGAAGATGGAAGGTCAGTATTAAAAACAATCTCGCGGGCGATATTTGGAATTTTGGGATCAAAAATAACGATGCCGAAAACCAGCTCTGCAACCGAACCGGGTTGAATTTTGTGTGTTTCAAGGAGTCCTGTTACGGAGAAAACTGCGAGCTCAAGGGCGGAGTACTTTTTGAAGACCGTTCCGGCTTTCACAAAGGGCGTTCTTGTCCCGGCGATGATTGCAACTCGTTTCTGATTTTGTCCGGCCATCAATCCTCCTTAATTTTAAAAAACGATTTGGCTTCTAACAACCCAGGAGTCCGCGTGCGGCTAAATAAGGCAGGAAAATATATAAAAATGAATCTCTAATCAAATAAAACAAGAACACGGCAGCAACGATTTTCCACCCTTTGCGTTTAATGAATTCCTTAAAACCGTGCTCTCTCCAAACCGCCGCCCAATCCTGAATGATTTTTGGTTTAAGAACTCGTTGCATAAATGATCTATTTTCAGTTTTATTCTCCAAGCTTTTTAATACTCCCGATAAATGGCGTGTCCTGCAGCGATAAGATCGTTCACGGTGATGAAACACACCTGTTTGCTTTTCAAATTTCTGTGATCTAGCGCAAATTAACGCTGATGTTTTTTGCGTGATAGTAATAGACTGGCTCTGCCACAATCCATCCATTTTAGACGATCGCAATATAAAACTTTTCATTATAAAGTCAATTTTTTTCTAACGTCACTTTAGTACTTGATTTACAGACGATTTTTGTTTATGTTTTTGAGTTATAATTCTAAAACAGGAGGATCGAAAGATGAAAAACTTACTGTTTGAATCAATACTGGGTTTTATTTTTATCATGGTTTCAATTAATTGTTCCGGCCCAAAGGCCGACCTTGTTTTAAAAAACGGTGTGATTTATACAGTCGACGAAAATTTGTCCCAAGCACAAGCAGTTGCAATCTCTGACAAAAAGATTATCGCCGTTGGCACCGATGCTGAAATTGAAGAATTTGTCGGTATGGGCACTCAAGTCATTGATCTGGAAGGCAGAACAGTAACCCCCGGTTTTATCGACAGCCACTATCACTTTATGGGAGTCGGCCGGCGTGAATTTCAGTTGAATTTAGACGGCACCAAGTCTTTGCAAGAATTTCTCGATAAAGTTGCCACTGAAGTCGCTGCTAAATCAGATGGGGAGTGGATCACCGGCCGCGGCTGGATTGAAGAGGACTGGCCCTCCAAGAGATTCCCAACACGACAGGATTTGGATAAAATTGCACCGCACAATCCGGTGATTCTGGGCCGTGCCGATGGTCATGCCATCGTCGTCAATTCAAAAGCCCTTGAAATTTCCGGCATCACCAAAGCGACTGAAGATCCCCAGGGCGGCAAAATTCTCAGAGATCAATACAGCGGCGAAGCAACGGGACTGCTGATTGACCGGGCCATGAGTCTGGTGCGAAAACATATGCCATCGGACGATTCGCCTGAAATCCAGCGGGAATATGCCAAAAAAGCGAATGAAGTTGCGCTTGCTTACGGTTTAACCCAGGTTCACGACATGGGCAGCAGTTTTGGTTCGGTCGATTTGTGGAAAAACATGTACGAAAACGACGAGCTGAAAATTCGTTTATATGTCTGTATCCGCGGTCCAAATGAGCACACCGAACGCCTGTTAGAAGAAGGGCCGCAAATTGGTTTGTATGACGATAAGTTGAACGTACGCGCTATAAAAATCTCGGCCGATGGCGCATTGGGTTCGCGCGGCGCTGCTTTGCTTGAACCGTATAGCGACGCGGACACCAAAGGCCTTCTAATTTACCATGACGAGGAAATTTATCCGACGATCAAAAAAGCGTTAGAAAATAATATCCAGATGGTTATTCATGCCATTGGCGACGGCGCCAATCGAAGGATTCTCGATCTATACGAGCGTGCCTTCGACGAAGTACCGGAAAGCAAGAGATCAAATATGACGCCGAGATTCCGGATTGAACATTCGCAGATCGTCCATCTCGATGATATTCCCCGTTTTAAAGAGTTGGGCGTTATTCCGAGTATGCAGCCGAGTCACGCCATCGGTGATTTGCATTTTGCTGTTCGCCGTTTGGGAATGGATAGAATGGCAGAGGGGTATGCCTGGCGGCAGTTCATCGATCAAGGCAGTTACATTCCCGGCGGCTCCGATGCACCCGTTGAAGAGGGTAATCCGATGATTGAGTTTTACGCCGCTTGTGTTCGTAAAGACACCACTGGTTTTTCCACCGACGGCTGGCATCCGGAATATAAAATGACTCGTGAAGAGGCCTTGAAGTCTCTCACTATTTGGGGTGCAAAGGCTGCTTTCTCCGAGGATCTGATTGGCTCAATCGAACCGGGGAAATACGCCGATCTGGTCGTTCTAGCTAAAAATTTAATGACCGAACCCGAAGAAAGATTGTTTGATATCAAAGTATTGATGACCATAATTGGCGGGGAAATTGTTTATAAAAAAGAGGAATTCTTAAGTTCAAAATAATGGCTTCCGAAACTGAATACTGCGAAAATCTCTTCCAATACCATCGCCGTAAAACCCGTGTCATCCATGTCGGCGAAGTACCGGTCGGCGGAGATAATCCGATCCGCGTGCAGTCCATGACTATCGCGGATACGATGAACACGAAAGCAACGGTCGACGAAGTGATTCAGTTGGTTGAAGTCGGGTGCGAAATTGTCCGCATCACGGCGCCCTCTATTAACGAGGCGGAGAATTTAAAAAATATAAAAAGCGAATTAATTAATCATGGCATTCATGTGCCGCTGGTCGCCGACATTCACTTCACGCCGAATGCCGCACTGGTTGCTGCAGACTATGTTGAAAAAGTGCGAATCAATCCGGGTAATTATGCCGATAAAAAGAAATTTGAACAATATGAATACACCGATACTGAGTACCTGCAGGAGTTAGAGCGGATTGAAGAGAAGTTCAAGCCCCTGGTTCTGAAGTGTAAGTCTCTGGGTCGCGCCATGCGAATCGGCACCAACCACGGTTCACTTTCCGATCGCATCATGAACCGCTATGGGGACACACCCGAAGGCATGGTCGAGTCGGCGCTGGAGTTTGTCCGAATTTGCGAAAAGTACGATTACCACGAAATTATTCTTTCCATGAAGTCTTCAAATCCACTGGTGGCCATTCAAGCTTATCGTTTGTTGGCAGCTCGAATGGCTAAGCTGGGAATGGATTATCCCTTTCATTTAGGCGTGACAGAAGCCGGCGATGGAGAAGAGGGGCGCGTCAAGTCGGCTGTCGGCATCGGCTCGCTGTTAGAAGATGGCATTGGCGATACCATTCGGGTTTCTCTCACAGAAGATAGCGTAGCCGAAGTGCCGGTGGCGTTTAAGCTGGTAGAAAAATATAATTCTTTAAAAGAAAATATGACGGTTCAGAATATTTCTACAAACCGAAAACCCCTGAGAAGACCCAATCCATTCGAATATGAGCGCAGGCAAACACTGACGTGCGATCAAGTTTATTATAGACTCAGCGGTGATAATTTACCGCGGGTCGAATTATCCCTTGCGGCCTCTCTGTCAGACACTTCGATAGCCGTCGATGAAATCTCCGAGTTCTTCCGGAAAAGATCCAGTGACCCACTGCAGCTCGTTAGCGGCACAAACGAAAAAGAGTCTTTTGAATGTGAAACTGTCCATGTTTCTGTTCGATCACGCGAAGAACTCCAACAATTCGCTGAATTAAAAAAAACCGCCTTCAAGGCTGCGCTCTGGCTTCCTTTTGCCGTAGATTTTTCACAGATTGCCGATTCTGCTTTTGAAGTGGCTAAAGCAGCTGATCGCCTGGTATTTTCTCCTCGTTCAAATTCTGATTTAGCCGAACTGGTGAGTGCGGCTAAAATGTTTGGCAGACCGGTTGAATGGAAAATTAAGCCTGCAAACTTCGGAGCCATTGAAAACACGCTTAAATTTATTCTTCAGACTTGTGAAGAATTAGATTACTGGAACATTCTTTTTTCTTTGTCGAGCGGTCACAATATATTGAGAAACTACCGCTATCTGGCAGGCAGACTTGATGCACTGGAAGCTGCTTTTCCTGTTTTACTTCGGTATTCAGCAGATAACGATCTCGAATCTACTATTCTGGATGCTTCCTCTCAACTTGGATCATTGCTCTGCGACGGAATCGGCGATTCGATTCACATCGATGCAAATTTACCCGCTGATGATTTGCTTCGCTTAAGCTACAATATTCTGCAGGCGACTCGTGTTCGGATTTCTAAAACAGATTACATTTCCTGTCCTTCTTGCGGCAGAACGCTATTTAATTTGCAGACGACAACTGAACGAATTAAATCTAAGACGGATCACCTGAAAGGTGTCAAGATTGCTATCATGGGCTGCATTGTGAACGGACCCGGTGAAATGGCGGATGCAGATTTCGGTTACGTTGGAGCCGGGCCCCAAAAAGTAAACCTGTTCATAGGCAAGGAATGTGTCCAGCGAAATATTCCGGAAGAGGAAGCGGATAGGCGGTTAATTGAGTTAATTAAGTCGGATGGAAAATGGGTGGAGCCATAACCAAGGTCACGGGTTTAATGTTGACGGTTTAATTTTAATATCCAACCTTCTTGTTTCACCCTGTTTAAGTTATTGACATTAGACCCAAGTATTCGTATATTTTTGGGTTTTATTTTATGGATTTAGCGCACCCGTTGGAGAAAAATGAAGCAAGAACTACAAAAAATTTACGACGCAAAAAGCGTGGAAGATCGGCTCTACCAGTTCTGGCTGGATAAGAAGTATTTTCACGCTGAAGTCAATACCGACCGTCAGCCTTACACGATCGTGATCCCGCCGCCGAATGTGACCGATATCCTGCATATGGGGCATGCTTTTAATTGCACCATTCAGGACATTATTGTCCGGTTTGAGCGGATGCGGGAGAAGGAAACGCTCTGGCTGCCCGGCACCGACCACGCCGGCATTGCCACCCAGAATGTGGTTGAGCGATTTCTGCGAAAAGAGCAAAATAAAGGCCGCGATGACCTTGGCAGAGAAAAATTTATCGAATTGGTTTGGCAGTGGAAAGAAGACCGGGGCGGCCGCATCATCGAACAGTTGAAAAGAATGGGATTTTCCTGCGACTGGCAGCGTGAGCGGTTTACAATGGACAAAGGAATGTCCCGCGCAGTTTCGGAAGTTTTCATTCGCCTCTACAAAAAAGGACTTATTTATCGCGGCAAATACATGGTTAACTGGTGTCCGCGCTGCCAGACCGCTCTCTCCGATGAAGAGGTCGATCACGAAGAGCAGCAGGGTTCGCTCTGGTATATTAAATATCCGGTTCTTGGCACCACCCGTTTTATTTCCGTAGCTACAACCCGTCCCGAAACGATGCTTGGCGACGTAGCCGTAGCTGTTCACCCGAAGGATAAGCGCTACATGGATCTTATCGGAAAGAAAGCTATTCTTCCAATCGTTGGCCGAGAGCTGGAAATTATCGCCGATGACATTGTGGATAAGGACTTCGGAACCGGAGCGGTCAAAGTAACGCCGGCACACGATCCGAATGATTTTTTGATGGCGCAGAGGCAGGGTCTCGTCGCAATCGATGTTATGAACGACGATGCTTCGATGAACGCAAGCGCCGGGAAATTCGCCGGCATGGACCGGCTGCAGGCGAGAAAGTATTTGTTAAAGGATCTGAAGAGCGGTGATTTTATCGAGAAGGTTGAGGACCATACCCATTCCGTGGGCCAGTGTTACCGCTGTAAAACACGAATCGAACCGCGGCTGTCTGAGCAATGGTTTGTGAAAATGAAACCGCTGGCTGAACCGGCCCTGCAGGCCATAAAAGATGGAAAAATAAAACTGCATCCCGCACGTTGGACAAAAGTGTTTATTAATTGGCTCGAAAATATTCACGATTGGTGTATTAGTCGGCAGATTTGGTGGGGTCACCAAATTCCGGTTTACACCTGTGAGGGGTGCGATGAAGTCGTGGCATCAGTAAAACTACCAACCAAGTGTAAGAAATGCGGCGAGGGTACTTTTAAGCAGGAAGAGGATGTTCTGGATACCTGGTTTTCATCACAACTTTGGCCGTTTGCAACCCTGGGTTGGCCGAAGAAAACAGCAGACCTGAATTATTTTTACCCGACCGATTCTTTGGTCACCGGGCCTGATATTATTTTTTTCTGGGTATCTCGAATGGTTATGATGGGCCTGGAATTTATGGGCGAGGTGCCGTTTCAGGATGTTTATTTTAACGGAATTATTCGGGATGCTGAAGGTCGCAAGATGAGTAAATCCCTTGGCAACGGCATTGATCCGCTTGAGATGGTGAACAAATATAGCGCCGACGCCGTTCGTTTTTCCTTGCTCGATCTTTCTGCCGAGGGCCAGGACATCAACTTGTCGGAACGCACCTTTGAGGTCGGTCGGAATTTTTCGAACAAAGTCTGGAATGCCTTTCGTTTTCTCTGGATGAATTTAGAAGAGAGCAACCTTGAGAATGCCAACTCGGATTTTATTCAGGAAGCTTTGTCTTCGAAGAAACTGGATTTGGCGGATCGCTGGATTCTCAGCCGCTGTCAAAGAACCATTCGAAAGGTGACTCGTGCGCTTGAGCAATTTAAATTTCATGAAGCAAATGATGCAATTTATAACTTTTTCTGGAAAGAATATTGTGATTGGTATTTGGAACTTATTAAACCCCGGTTGTATAATTCCGAAGCTCCTGAAAAAAAACAAGTTGCTCTCGCAGTCGCTACAGTCTCTCTGAAAAAAATCTTGCAGATGCTGCATCCGGTTATTCCTTTTATCACGGAAGAACTTTGGCTCAAAGTCCGCAATAAACAGGATGCTGAAAGCATCATGATTTCAAAGTGGCCGGTTGAGAATCGCGTTTTTATTGATGACAATTCAGAAAAGGAATTGGAAGTTCTTCAGAATATGATCGGGGCGATTCGAAATATCCGTGGTGAAATGAATGTACCGCCGCATAAAAAGGCGAAGGTGATCGTTGCGGTCAGCGGCCAAAACGGCAAGTTGCAGGATTCGATATTGTTGAACAAAGAGTACTTTGCGCAGCTTGCAAAGGTCGACGAACTCGAGTGCAGCAAAACTGCCGCCAAACCGCCAAAAGCAGCCAGCGCGGTTATAAACAACTTCGAAATTTTCCTGCCTTTGGAAGGACTTATCGATTTTGAAGTTGAAAGAGCCCGTTTGGAAAAAAATATAACGCATCTAGAAAAACAGTTGGAAGGATTGAATACCAAGCTGCAGAGTCCCGATTTTCTGTCTAAGGCTCCGGGAAATATTGTCGAACTCGAGAAGAAGAAAAAAGTAGATTTCGAATCTAATTTGAATAAACTTAAGACGAATCTGGAGAGCCTGGCGGCGTAAATAAAAATGTTTCTTTATGTAACCGTTGCCAAATACCCAGCGTGGCAGCTGCAAACAGTTAAGACAAAACTATTACTAACCTGCATTATTCATAAAATTTTACCACAGCGGCACTAAGCCTGTCCTGATCGTAGCCGAAGGGACAGAGAGAATAAAAGATTTATAACGAGAGTGTGTTTAAAACAAAGTTTTTGAAATCGAATTGATTACGCTGATATATGTTCAATAGCTCCAATATAATCAAACCC
>SMXC01000124.1 GCA_004356825.1 Caldithrix sp. | reverse complement strand
TGAGACATTCGCGAGCCTGCTGGAAAAATCGGGTTGTGAAATGCTCGATGCGCCGGTTTCGGGCGGTGATACGGGAGCCCGAAATGGAACTCTAACAATAATGGTTGGCGGTAAAAAGGAAGTTTTTGAAAAAATGCTCCCCGTTTTTCAAGCGATAGGAAAAAACATTACTCTTTGCGGCGGCCACGGGGACGGTCAGAGAACCAAGATGATTAACCAGATTCTCTGCGGTTTGCACGCAGTTGCGCTTTCGGAGGCTTTTGTGCTTGCAGAGAAAGTTGGGCTTGATCTGGATATCATGCATAAAGTGGTTTCAAGCGGGGCAGCGGGTTCCTGGGCTTTGGACAATTACGGCCCGCGCGTCTTAAAGGGTGATCTCGAACCCGGTTTCAAACTCGGAATGCAGCAAAAGGATTTGAGAATCGCTTACGAAACCGCCAGGCAATTAGGAGACGAGTTCAAAGGGATAAAGCTGGCTTACGAATTGTTTACTCAGGCCAAGGAAAACGGTTTTGGTGAACTGGGGTCACATGGGTTGATTAAATTATATAAAACTGAATGATCGGCAAACAATTCGGAAAATCCACGGTTCAATTCCTACAATCATCAAACTATTTAAATCGACCGTGACAAAACAAATCAATGAATTGCGTGGCACATCTGCAAAACCGGTGTGGCAGAGAAACTATTTTGAACGCGTAATTCGAGACGATGAGGAACTTAATCGCATTCGCGAATATATTCTTTACAACCCATTGAAATGGGCTGACAATTCACCCCGTGAGATATTCTTGCTTATTGCAGCAACATATTCAAAACTAGAATCCTATCTCACGGGGTAAAGATAATCCGGAAAACTGGAAATAGATTCGATGATCGGCAAAACCATACTCCATTACAAAATCCTCGAAAAGCTTGGCGAAGGCGGCATGGGTGTCGTTTACAAAGCCGAGGACACCAAACTGGAACGCATCGTTGCGCTGAAGTTCCTCTCGTTAACCTCGATTGGTGAAGAAGAAAAGAAACGCTTCAAACGCGAAGCAAAAGCAGCGGCCTCGCTCAATCACCCCAACATCGCCACGGTTTTTGCCATCGATGAAGCTGATGACCAGACTTTCATCGCCATGGAATTCATCGAAGGCCAATCTTTGCAGCACCTTATTAATTCCCCCCTTGAGGGGGGTGCCGCGTTAGCGGCGGGGGGTGTTGGACGTCCCCTACCGCTGGCTGACGCCTTAAACTACGCAACCCAAACTGCAGCCGGCCTGCAGGCCGCCCACGAAAAAGGCGTCACCCACCGCGACATCAAATCCGCTAACATCATGGTGACGGATAAAGGCCAAATTAAAATCATGGACTTCGGCCTGGCTAAACTGGCCAACCGCAGCAAAATGACCCAACTGGGTACCACTTTGGGTACGATTGCCTATATGTCTCCCGAACAAGCCCGTGGCGAAACAGTCGACCACCGTGCCGACATCTGGTCGTTGGGTGTGGTGTTGTACGAAATGATTTCTGGACAAATGCCGTTCAAGGGAGATTACGAGCAGGCGGTGATTTATTCCATTCAAAATGAGGAACCCGAGCCACTAACCGCTTTACGAACCGGCGTACCCATGAAGCTCGAGGAGATTGTGAACAAGCTGCTGGCTAAGGATCCGCGCAACAGGTATCAGAACATCATGGAGCTCCCGGTCGACTTAAAAAATGTAAACGTTGAGAAAACCACCACTTCACAAATCGGCTCATCCGGAATTCGGGATACTATCCAACGGGAAAAGCAGCTCAGTGTAAAAGTGACGTATTCTTATAAGACTATTTTGACCATTGCCGCTACAGCCATCATAACATTTCTTTTAACCTGGTTCCTAAAGTCCGGTCCACCCCCTCCTCAACCGAAACCGGCTAATAAGATCGTAGTTCCGCTTCCAGAGGACATATCCTTCGCTTTTCCTGGTTCGAACAGAATGACCATTTCTCCCGATGGAACGAACATAGCATATCTCGCTCACAGAGCTGAGGCCGGGAAAAGCTTGTTTTTGAAAAGAGCTGGAAGCTTTGAGACAAATGAACTGGCCGGTACGGTTGGGGCGCATGCTCCCTTTTTCTCACCGGACGGCCGCTGGATTGGGTATTTTAATTCTGCAACAAAGGAAATCTACAAAGTTCTGGTCGATGGCGGCGAACCCCTGAAGATCACAAGTTTCATTGATGACGGAAGTAGCGCAACCTGGGCTCCGGACAACACCATCATTTTTGCAAACTATGGTGCTCTCAAACGTATCCCTGAATCCGGCGGTGAGCCGGCCGTATTGACTAAAACAAAGGCGGCAGGTGAGACGCATCTGTTTCCTCATATGCTGCCCGACGGTACAACCGTTCTTTTCACCGTAATACCTCAGCGTGGGGAATTAAATACTCACCGGCTTGCGATATACCGCTTTGGAGATGATGATTACCAGGTCATTTTGGATGAAGAGGGGTATAATGCGGTTTATTCACCCACCGGGCACATTTTATACGGAAGATCAAATCGGTTGATGGGTGTACCCTTTGATCTGAAGAACCTCAGGATATCAGGCGTTCCTGCTCCGGTTCTTGATAATGTGCAGACACATAGTGAGACGGGGAGTATGAGCTACGCTTTGTCCACCGAGGGTACGATAATCTACGTGCCCGGCACAGGAGCCGACGATGTGCGTTCGATTTTGAGTGTGGATCTGTCAGGCAAGCCAACCGAGTTTTTTGATCTGAAAAAGGAATTTGAACTTGCAAGATACTCCCCTGATGGAAAGTATGTCGGCTTTGTGATAAAGGAGGGAAACGATTCCAATATTTGGATATACCATATCGATGGCGGAGCGATAAATCAACTAACCTTTTACAAAAAAGCAGCCATTCTTTTTTTCGCCTGGTCCCCGAACAGTAAGACCCTCGCCTATGCAACCACGGCCGAGGATTCTACCAACAGTATATATGTAAGGAGAATTGATGGTGCCGGCACCGCACAGAAAATCTATACCTCACCTTCATTTGGATCTTTAGATTTAGGGAATTGGCCTGGCGATGGGGAGAGGGAGAGGCTGTCATTTGATCAGCGTACACGTGATTCCAGTTGGGACATCTTCGTCTACTCTTTTCAGGATAGCAGTGCCAAACTCTACTTATCCACACCAGGATTTGATGGAGAGCCCGATTTCTCTCCAAACGGACAGTGGTTGTCATATATGTCCAGCGAAACCGGTGCCAGTGAGATTTATGTCAGACCTTATTCGAAGAGTACCGGCGGGGTATGGAAAATATCAAATGGTGGGGGTACTCAACCGGTTTGGTCACCGGATGGCAAAAAGATATACTACAAAAGAGGCAATGAAATGTACTCCGTAGATGTCACAGCCACAGATGTGTTTTCAAAAGGTAATCCCAAAAAGATATTTGAAGGAAATTATTTTTTACCAAGAGGACGAAGGTGGGATATCCATCCGGATGGCGACAGATTCATTATGATTCAGCCTGGGGAAGCTGGTACGCAGGAACAGAAGATATTTGTCATCCGGAATTTTTCGGAAGAAATTAAGCGGCTGCTGCCGGTGGGGAAGGATTAAATAATGATCGCTAAAACCATATTGGATACTCGCAGGGGCAGACCTGCGTGTCTGTCCACAGGGCGAACACACAGGTTCGCCCCTACCTGGGGTTGAAATGAATTTAAAACTTTGGATTGTGATTCTGATTACGATTGCAGTCACAGCTGTTTTTTTATTGCCCTTTTGCGGCTTTATGTACCAATGCGGCTGCACGTTTCTCTGGTCAGGTGGGGCTGATGGCTGTAATATCCATCAGGCCGACATGGTTCACTGTCCATGGTGTGTCAAACGAAGTCCGGTTTTGATGGCTTTACCGTTCCTGGGGATTTTTGCCGGGCAGGGTTTTTCGATTTATTATTTTAAGAGAAAGTACAAATCTGGTCCGCTAAAACTGATTGTCGTAGGATTATTGGTATTTTTAGTTTTGGGTGTTTTAAGCGGCTATATTTTTAAGTTGATGGATGGGTATCCACACTTTTTCTAAACAATGCCCAAAGCAAACAAATGTCATTCCGACCCGAAGGGGAGGAATCTGAAAATAGCAGTAATTATGGCATCTAAAAATTACTTCGTTTATATTCTTTCGAGTATCTCCAGAGTTCTTTATATTGGCGTCACGAATGATTTGCAGCGAAGAGTTCTGGAACACAAGGGGGAAAAAGTTCAAGGTTCACTAAGAAATACAAAGTGAAGAAGCTGGTTTATTTTGAAATGACGGATGACATATATGTTGCCCTTTCCCGCGAGAAGGAACTAAAAAAATGGCGCAGAGAAAAGAAGGTTGATCTCATTGAAACAATGAATCCAACTTGGAAAGATCTCTACAAGGATTTGTTTGAAGTAGGTAGTAATTTCCCAACGACAGATCTCTCACGGAGTTTACCCTGAGTTTGTCGAAAGGGTTCAGATGACACCGAGGTGGCCCTTTAGTGCTTATTTGACTTAGAAATCCTTAAATGAACTCAAAGACCAGAAAAGAACGCTTCATCATAATCGGCGGTTGTGCGGCAGGAATGAGCGCTGCCAGTAAAGCCAAGCGCCTGAATCCAAATCTGGAAGTCACGGCACTGGAGAAAACCGCGCACGTCTCCTACAGCGCCTGCGGCATTCCGTATTATGTCTCCGATTTAGTGCGGGAAGCCTCGGAGTTAATCACAATTACTCCCGAAGAATTTCGCAAGAAGCGAGACATCGAAGTTTTGACGCTGCATGAAGTTGTAGACATCATTCCAAACAAACGCAGGGTATTGGCGATTGATTTAAGCTCTGGAAAGGAAGTCGGCTTTGATTACGATAAACTGATGATCGCCGTCGGCGGCCGCCCGAAACGTCCCGAGATTCCGGGCATCGATTTGAAGAATGTTTTCACCATTCAGACTCTGCAGGACGGCATCGACCTGAAAAAGTATGTGGATGAAAGACGACCGAAACGCGTTGTCATTGTCGGCGGCGGCTACATCGCTATGGAGATGGCTGAGGCATTTCGGGCACGAGAAATTGAAGTTACGGTCATTGAAAAAGAGCATCAGGTTCTGCCTGCGTTTGAGCCTGAAATAGCTGATAAAGTAGCCGGGGAATTAAAAAAGCACGATGTAAACATTCTTGCCTCAACACAGGTCGCGGCCTTGAGAGGAAACTCGTCCCGGGAAGTAGAGACTCTGTTTCTCAATAACGAGGACACTCTTCAGGCCGATTTGGTATTGTTTTGTATCGGCTTAGCGCCCAACACAGATTTGGCTGAAAAAGCCAAAGTAAGAATAGGACATACCCGCGCCATTAGCGTCGACTGGAAATTGCAGACCAGCGTTTCAAACATTTACGCCGCCGGAGATTGTGTCGAAGTAAAGCATCTCGTCTCGGGTAAACCGGATTATATTCCTCTCGGTCCAACGGCTAACAAACAGGGTCGAATTGCCGGTGAGAATATCGGCGGCGGTTTTGCAACCTTCAAGGGAGTTGTCGGCACGTCTGTTTTTAAAACTTTTTGTCTGGAAGTTGCCAGCACCGGCTTGAACTCGACCCGGGCCAAAGAATTTGGATTTGATGCTGGATTTACCACGATTACTGAAAATTCCAAAGCGGGCTATTATTCGGGAGTTAAGCCTATCACGATCAGCGTTGTTTTTGACAAACGCAGCAAGCGGTTGTTAGGCGCGCAGATGGTAGGGGAGGAAGGGGTTAGTAAACGCATCGATATTTTTGCCACCGCCTTGACCAGCAAGTTAACCCTGAACGAAATCGCTTATTTGGATTTAAGCTATGCTCCGCCGTTTGCGCCGGTCTGGGATCCGGTTCTGGTGGCGGTGAATGCTGCGAGAAGTAAACTTTAGTTTCGACTTTCAGAAGGTGACCTTTTTCAAAAAGGTCACCTTCTTGTATTCAATCACAATTACAAAATTGGAAAGTAGCTCATGATAGGCAAAACTATACTCCATTACAAGATTCTCAAAGAACTTGGCCGCGGCGGCATGGGCGTCGTCTACGAAGCGGAGGACACCAAGCTTGAGCGCACGGTTGCCATCAAGTTTTTGCCCCGCCAAATCGCAGCTCAGGATGAAGAACAAGAACGATTTAAAATCGAGGCGAAAGCAGCGGCGGCGTTGAACCATCCCAACATTGCGCACATTTACGCCATCGAAGAAGTGGACGACGAAACCCGTCAGGAGCCGGGGACACTGTTCATCGTGATGGAATATATCGAAGGTCAGGAATTGCGAGACATTGTAGGGGCGACCGGCCGGTCGCCCCTACCCGTCGATGAAATCATCAAGTACGCCACCCAAATTGCCTCCGGCCTGCAGGCTGCTCACAAAAAGGGCGTCACCCACCGTGACATCAAATCCGCCAATATCATGATCACAGAATCCGGCCAGGTCAAAATCATGGACTTTGGTCTCGCCAAAATTCGTGGCGGCGCGCAATTCACCAAAGTCGGTACCACGCTCGGCACGGCGGCTTATATGTCTCCGGAGCAAGCGCGCGGGGAAGAGGCCGATCATCGTGCCGACATCTGGTCGTTTGGCGTTGTTTTGTATGAAATGATTAGCGGTGAATTGCCTTTTAAAGGGGATTATGAACAGGCCGTGCTCTATGCCATCTTGAATGAAGACCCGGAATCGCTTACCGGCTTACGACCGGAGGCGCCCTCGGAATTGGAAAGAATCGTCAATAAAGCCATGGCCAGGAGTCGTGATGACCGGTATCAGAACATAGACGAAATGTTGGTGGCGCTTAAATCATTCGGAGAAAAACCGCCTGCACCGCCCATGTCTCAAACTCGTCTTAAGATAAGTAGCAAACTGCTGTTCGGCGGATTTTCGGCGGCGTTCTTATTACTGTTTGCCGGCGGTTATTTCTATTTTCAGCAAGGGGCTCCTGAACCTCGCATCCTCAGGACACTGCCCGTGACCAGCGCGCCGGGACTTGAAGAGAATCCAACCTGGTCGCCTGACGGCACGCGCATCGCTTACACTTCGGATCAAAGCGGCAATCCCGATATCTGGGTGCGGCAGATTTCCGCCGGGCAGAGCGCCAATTTGACCGGGGATAACAAGGGTAACGACAGCGATCCTGCCTGGTCGCCCGACGGAGACTGGCTGGCCTTCGTCTCCGACCGCGAGGGGGGCGGCATCTTCGTGATGCCGGCGTTGGGCGGGATACCTAGGCAGGTTTTTGCGCCCACTGAAGCAAGCGGGTTTATTGCGAAAATCGGTTGGTCGCCCGACGGAGCTAAAATAGCGTTCGCTGTTCGAGATGGAGTCTATGTCGTCCCGGCCGGCGGCGGCGAACCGGTACAACTGTATTTATCCTCGACCCAAAGCCTTTGGGGAATTTCGAAGCCGGCCTGGTCACCGGATGGGATACGCATCGCCTACACGGAGTTCATGGGCGCCGGCGTGACCACAGCAAAGATCTGGACCGTGCAACCCGACGGCACAGACCCGCTTGCGGTGACGGAGGGAAAAACCTTTGACCATAATCCGGTCTGGTCGCCCAACGGCAAGCAGCTTTTTTTCGTCTCCGACCGGGGCGGCATTTCGGACATCTGGTGGGCGCCGGTGGATGCAAACGGTCAAGCAACCGCTTCGCCAAAACCCCTGACCGCGGGTGTTGGAGTCGGCAGCATCGCCCTGTCGGCTGATGGCGCCAAACTGGCTTACTCAAAACTTATCGAGCGCTCGAGTATCTGGTCGATGCCAATAGAGCCGGATCGCCTGCTCGGGTTGGAAGACGCGCAGGTCGTCAGCTCCGAGAATCAACTGATCGAAGTTGTGGCGGTCTCGCCGGATGGAGCATGGCTCGCGTTCGATTCGAACCGCAACGGCAACGTGGATATCTGGATGATGCGTAAGGATGGCAGTGAACTCAGGCCGGTGACCACCGACAAAGCACATGACTGGGCGCCGAGTTGGTCGCCCGATAGCAAGCAGATAGTCTTCCACTCCTTGCGCAGCGGCAACCGTGACATCTACGTCAAGCCGGTTGCGGGCGGCGCAGTGACGCAATTGACGAGCCATCCTGCGAAGGATTGGAGCCCTG
>SMXC01000123.1 GCA_004356825.1 Caldithrix sp. | reverse complement strand
TCGGGGCGTAGCGCAGCCCGGTAGCGCATCTGCTTTGGGAGCAGAGGGTCGCTGGTTCGAATCCAGTCGCCCCGACCCATCCAACCCTCGGAGGATTCAAAGTCTCCGAGGGTTTCTTTTTTAAGCCCTCAAATAATACAAAATATTAACACACTAATCAGGCCCTCTACTATTGTTTTTTAAAGATTTGTTTTTTACATTTCGCGGGTGAAAAACCCGTTACAGAAATATCACCATATCGACCATACTGCGGATCTTGGTATCAAAGCGTTTGGAGACACACTGGCTGAGTTGTTTGAAAATGCCGCATTTGGACTTTTTGATAGCATAACAAACCTTGAGAAAGTTAGACCCAACTCAGAGTGCAGCGTCGAAGTGCAAGCAAGCGATAGAGAAGCGTTACTGGTCAACTGGCTTTCCGAACTGAATTACCTGTTTCTAACCCGAAAGGAGTTGTTTAAGTCTTTTCAAGTCAAGGAAATAGATGATGAGCATTTAACTGCAACTGTTGAGGGAGAACAATTGAACCTCGACCGGCATGAAATTTACACCGAGATCAAAGCGGTCACTTATCATAAACTTTATGTCAAAGAAAGTGACCAGGGTTGGGAGGCGCAAGTAATTTTTGACTTATGATTTCATGCGTTAATTCAGCGACTTTTTTCCGGTAGAAATATATTTCCACCGAAACACGCCGAAGTCATCGAAAATTTTAAATTAATATTATTTGGTAATGAGGAGGGCTGAAGTGCAGAATTATGGAAGATATTCTTGATGAAGGCTTTCGGATGAAACCTTAGGTGCGTGCATCGAAGTGCACAAACTTACGGCGGCCAATTCTTGGCGAAAAAATTTATGAAGCTGTGTCCAAATAAATTCGACGAGCTTCCATGATTTCGGTACCATTCGGTGGGAAAATTATTTAGTTTTTAAGGTTCGAGGATTATTTTGTTTATATGATTACTTCAACTTACTTCAACTCGTCATTCAGATTTATAATAGCATTCAGGCCATCAGCTTTCAGCAGAATAGCCAAAAAAAACTGACAAGTGCAAAAACTCAAGCTAAAAAAAATCACCGACTACCTCTGGGAAATTCCCAAACAAGGTAAAATGCAAGTGCCGGCGCGCATTTATGCCACTGAAAAAATGATCGACGCCATCCGGAATGATAATGCGCCGGAGCAAGCCGCAAACGTCGCACATTTGCCTGGGATTGTAAATTATTCCCTGACGATGCCGGATATCCACTGGGGATACGGATTTCCTATTGGCGGTGTCGCTGCATTTGATGCCGATACCGGTATTATTTCTCCAGGCGGGGTTGGTTACGACATCAACTGCGGCGTTCGCTTGATGGCCACAAAACTAACCCGACGGGATATTCATCCTAAAATAAAAAATCTGGTGAATTCGCTCTTTCATCATGTTCCGACCGGCATTGGTTCCAAGGGTGAGCTTCGGGTTTCCCTGGAAGAGGAAAAAAAAGTCGTTCAGAAAGGGGCAACCTGGGCCGTAAAAAAAGGCTTCGGCAGCGAAGAGGATTTAGAATATATTGAAGAAAATGGCTGTATTGCCGGCGCCAATCCTGCGGTCGTCAGTCAAAAGGCTTATGAGCGCGGCCGCTCACAACTTGGAACCCTTGGCTCTGGAAATCATTTTTTGGAAATTGGCTATGTGGCCGAGATTTACGATGAGGAGGCTGCTGGCGTTCTGGGTCTTGAACTCGATCAGGTAACGGTGATTATTCACTGCGGATCACGCGGCTTTGGTCATCAAGTCTGCACGGATTACCTCGAGGTTATGAACCGGGCTGTGCGAAAATACGGCATCGAGCTGCCCGACCGCCAACTTTGCTGTGCCCCCATTAATTCGCCTGAAGGCCAGGAATATTTACAAGCTATGTGCTGCGCTATCAATTATGCATTTGCGAATCGGCAGATAATCGCTGCCTGGACCCGCGATGCTTTTGAAGAGGCTTTGCACATGAGTCCGGGGGATATTGGAATGCGGACTGTTTACGAAGTTGCGCACAACATTGCTAAAATGGAGACCCATAAAGTCAACGGCAAGGAAATGAAACTTTGTGTGCACAGAAAAGGCGCGACCCGGGCGTTCGCACCCGGCTCTCCGGAGATTCCTGCGGCCTACAAATCCATCGGACAGCCGGTGCTCATTCCCGGCGACATGGGGCGCTATTCATATGTTTTAGTCGGTGCCGAAGGTGCAATGGAAAACACGTTTGGTTCAACATGCCACGGTGCTGGACGAGCAATGAGTCGAAATAAAGCCAGGGAAAGAGCCAAAGGCCGGGCAATCGCAAGAGAGTTGGAAGATCGGGGAATTTATGTCAAAGCCTCGAGCCGCCGCACCCTCGATGAGGAAATCCCTGAGGCTTACAAAGACGTCGCGGATGTGGTGGATGCTTGCCAGATGGCTGGAATTTCCAAGAAGGTGGCACAGCTGCGGCCACTTGGGTGTATTAAAGGTTAGCTCTCTAACCTAAATTGAGCGATTTACTGTTGGCTGTTAGCTTTTTAGCTAAAAAAAGCATTAGCGAGGTCATCGTAAATTACCTGATAGGTGAAATGCCATGCATTGCATAAGTGATAGAAATCAACTTCCAAAAGCTAAGAGCCAATTGCGTCGTTAGGTTTAATTTAGATTTTAGAGTAGTATGGATCCCAAAAATGCAAAAAAAAGAATCACTGAACTCAGCGATCAATTAAATCACCACAGCTATCGATATTACGTTCTCGATGAGCCGGAAATATCCGATTCCAAATACGACCGCCTTTATAGAGAGCTGCAACATTTAGAAGAACAATTTCCCCAACTGGTTACGCCGGATTCGCCGACTCAAAGAGTTGGGGCGCCGCCGTTGGCGGCTTTTGTAAGCCTTACTCACGCGGTCCCGATGTTGAGTTTAGACAACGCTTTTGGAAACGATGAGCTTCGGGAGTTTGATAACCGAATTAAGCGTCTTTTGAACAGAACGAAAGACATTGAATATGTCGTGGAACCCAAAATAGATGGCGTTGCCGTGGAACTGGTTTACGAAAACGGACTCTTCGCTTTAGGGTCTACACGCGGGGATGGTTTCGTTGGCGAGAATGTTACATTAAATCTTAAAACCATCAAATCAATTCCGATTCGTCTGCTGACAAACGAGACCACCGTGCCCGAAAGACTGGATGTTCGCGGCGAAGTCTATTATCCAAATTCCGGTTTTGTGAAGATGAACAAAGAACGGGAAGCAAAAGGCGAGCCTATCTACGCGAACCCGAGAAACACCGCCGCCGGAACGCTTCGGCAGCTGGATTCTAAAATAACTGCCGCCCGCCCGCTGAATATTTTTATTCACAGTTTTGGGCAGGCGGTTGGCCACGAATTCTCCAGTCATTCCGAAGCTCTGGAAACATTTAAAGCCTGGGGATTTCGGGTGAATTCTCATATTACGGTTTGCCGGAATATTGAGGAGGTTATCAAAGGTTGTGAAAAAATTGTTGCGCTGCGCGACAGTCTCGATTATGATATCGATGGCGCGGTCATAAAAGTAAACAGCATGGCGCTGCAAACTCAAGCGGGCATGCGAACTCGAAGTCCGCGTTGGGCGACGGCTTTAAAATTTGAGGCGAAGCAGGAAACGACGCAAATTTTAGACATTGTTCCACAAGTCGGCCGCACCGGAGCGTTGACCCCGGTAGCTCATTTAAAACCAGTTAAAATTGCCGGAGTGGAGGTTCGCCGGGCCACTCTTCACAATCAAGATGAAATCGACCGAAAAGATGTACGTATTGGTGATTGGGTCGTTGTGCAGCGCGCCGGCGACGTCATCCCGGAAGTGGTTAAAGTGATTATTTCAAAAAGAACCAGCGCGGCGAAGAAATTCAAAATTCCAAAGAAGTGTCCGATTTGCGGCTCGCATGTTCTTCGCATGAAGGGCGAAGCAGTGCATCGCTGTCAGAATTTTTCCTGTCCGGCGCAATTGAAAGAACGGATTCAGCATTTTGCCTCAAAAGGCGCTATGGATATCGAAGGGCTCGGCGAAAAGCTGGTCGAGCAACTTGTAGAAAAAAAATTGGTCAAGAATGTGGCTGATTTTTACTCCCTAACCAAAGAGCAGTTGGCGGGTCTGGAAAGAATGGCCGAAAAATCCGCACAAAATATAATAGAGGCCCTCGAAGCCAGCAAAAATACGGATTTGAGCCGACTCCTTTATGCGTTTGGAATTCGATTTGTTGGAGAGCATGTGTCGAGGGTGCTGGCTAAAGAATTCGAGACATTTGAGAATTTAAAAAAGGCATCCAAAGAATGTTTGCAAGATGTTTATGAAATCGGCCCGCAGGTGGCAGAGAGTGTCTATCAGTTTTTCAAAGAGGTGCATAATCTTGAAACCATAGACCGGCTCCTAAAAAGTGGCGTTCGAATTAAAAAAGTTGAATCGGCAACAGACAATAAATTTGCCAACCAGACTTTTGTTTTTACCGGGGCATTACAATTGTTCACCCGCGATGAAGCGGAGCGATTGGTTGAAAGGTGGGGCGGCCGCGCCGCGTCGGCCGTAAGCCGCAACACCACTTTTGTTGTGGTGGGCCAGAATGCCGGTTCTAAAGCTGAGAAAGCCCGCGATCTCAATGTGACCGTTTTAACCGAAGCAGAATTTAAGAAAATGTTGGAATAATTTTTAAATATAAAAAAACAGGAGGAAATCATGTCTGACAATAACGGTGGGTCGGAGTTTTTTAAGGGGTTTTTATTCGGGGGAATTGCCGGTGCTGTAATCGCGCTTTTATATGCGCCAAAATCGGGAAAGGAAGTCCGGGAAGATATTCGTAAAATATCTGCGGATCTAACAGACGACGCTCAAGGTAGCCTAAAATCCGCCCAACAAAAAGCAGAAACTCTTTTCGAAGAAACAAAAAAACAATTGGAAGAATTACAAAAAGAAGCCGAGTCTGCTTTAGAAGATATGACAAAGAAAGCCGCCGACGGAGTTGAAAAAAGTAAAACCGTCGTCAAAAATGAAAGGCGGCGGTTTGGCGACGCAATAGATGCGGGGCTGGGCGCTTATAAAAAAGAAAAGACCAAAAAGGCAACCACGAGTAGAACCAGGAGCAGGGGAACGAAACCATAAATCCTCAAAGGTTTAAGTTAAAAAAGCAAATCTAAAAACTGGTAAAGAGCCATGGATATATCTGTAAGCGTAGCAATTATTGCGGCTTTGATTTTTATCAACACGCTTTTCATCGTAATCGCTTTATTTAAAGCCATAAAAGTATTTGGAGAGATTCAAAAACTCGTTGAAATGGTTCGCCTTCATATTGCACCCGTCTCTCATGATTTGACTCATATTTTAGGCGACGTGCGGTCTATCGTCAAAGCCGCGGAAGGGGAGATGGGCAAAGTCAGTGACAGCATTACTGCTGTGCGGGATACCGCGGTCAATCTCAAGGAATTCGAAGAAATGATTCAAGAACGAATTGAGCAGCCTCTTTTGGATGTAACGTCTGTACTCTCGGCGCTGGTTAAGGGCGGAAGGGTGTTTTGGAATAATTATGCCAAGCGATAACGCAATTTTCTAAATAGGGATATTTATTTAGGGAGCAAATTATGCAATCCCGTAAAGTTTTTTTAGCGCCATTCTCAGGAACAGCCATTCTGGCTTTGATTGTACTGCTGCTGATATTAAATATTGTGTTTTCACCCCCGATCTTTGCCAACACGAAACTTTCGATCGAAAGACACATTCTCTTAGAATACTTTATAACATTCATTGCCTTAGGCCTGTTTTTCCTGTTTTTTCGCCAATATTGGATTAATCGTATCAATAGTTTTCTTTTTTTCTCTCTGGGGTACTTCTCCTTTGTTATTTTTCAAATGCTACAAATTGGCGCCACGCCTGGCTTTCACGACCTACCCTGGCTGCTAACTTCAACGAATCTTAGTATAGGATTTGATGTTTCTGCGCGGGGTGTTTTCGCACTTCATTTTCTGTTTGCAATCTTTTTTTGGAACAAAATTTTTAATGACCGTGCATTTAAAAACAAGATTGCCTTTTATTTATTGTCATTCTTATTCTTATTTGGAATAAGCGGTTATTTGTTCAGTGATTTTTCACCTATTTTTTTTCTGGGGGGTAAAATAACTTTACTGACAAAACAGTTGGAAATTGGTACGGCCTCGCTGTTTTTTGTGGCGGCGGTGTTGTTGATTCGACGGTTTTTCAAAGAAAATCAGCCCATTTATTTTTGGTTTCTGCTCGCATCAATGTTAGCTGTGTTTACCAGCATTTATTCGATTTTCTGGACTGCCCAATCGCCAGGTTTTTTTGATTTCTATCACATGTTAAAATTTCTGTCATTTTCTTCCTTTATATTTGGGTTTTTGCATATTCAAAGTCAATCGCTGACTTTGAATGCCGGATTTGGGCAAGTCTTCAAACCGGAGGACAAGCTTTCTTTTCAGCAATTAATCGAGAAAATGCCGGACGGGGTTGCAGTTTTCGATAAGGAAAAAACCCTGACATTCTGTAACAATACGTTTGCAGAAATGCTAAACTATTCAAGTGACAGTATGCAAGGGTTGCATTATTCTTCTTTTTTTGATCATAAAAACCCTGAATTTGAAAAACGTTTCGAATCTGAAGCAGTAACCCAAAATGGCAAAAAAATCCCCATCTTCATAAATGAATGGCGTCTTGTCAATTCATTGGCTGAGACGATAGGATTTCAGTGCTTAGTTTTGGATTTAACTGAACGGAAAGAAGTTGAGAAAAAATTTGAGCGGCTAATTCAAGAAAAAACAAAAGACGCTGAAATCTTCCAGCAATGTATCGAGCACTCGACCGAGGGGCTGCTCATTATTGATTTAGACGCCAGAATTAGTTACCTGAACCAGGCCTTTAGAAAAATGACCGGGTTTGAAAAATCAGACCTTGTCGGCCTGGATACTTCGGTGTTTGTGACTGATAACCGCAGCAAGCTGGTGCACCAGGCGATTTGGAATACAGTTAAAGAAGGTCAAGTGTGGCAGGGAGAGTTTTATACAAAGAAGAAGGATAACAGCAGCTTTCTCGCTGAAGTCTCTGTGGTTCCGATTTACGAAAATGAAGAGCGCATTGCAAGATACTTGTGGATTGAAAGAGATGTCACCCGCCGGAAGACGCTTGAGAAGAGTTTGCAGAGATATACGGAAGAGTTGACCGAGAAGACAAATGAGTTGCAAGCTGCGAAAACCTATTACGAAACCTTGATTTCAGGTATGTCTGATATCTTGATCGTTGTGGATAACGACGGTCAGTGCACATTTCTAAATGATTATGGCAGGAAAAGACTAAATTATGAGGCCGGCGATCTGGCCAAGCGAAAACTGCCAATATTTTTTGATGATCTTAAACGCCTGGGAAAAGACTACGGCGCTGCAATCAAAATCGAAATTAAAGATTTTGAAGCCGTAATAAAGACTAAAGATGATGAAGCAATTCTTTGCAGCTGGCATTCGAAGCCCCTGTTTGATCGTGACAAACGCCGGGTGGGTGCTATGGCGGTTGGGCGGGATATTACAGAATATAAGAAACTCCAAAACGAACTTCAGGAGCAGGCAAAGAATTTAGCAGACAAAGTCGAGACGAGGACTGCGGAGTTGCAGACGAAAGTTGATCAGTTGGCAAAGTTACTCGAAATAGGGGAGGAAATCCTGCTCAATATTGATGTCGATGTTATTTTAAATAAAATATGTGATGCTGTTCAGGCATTAGGATGGAAAAAAGTTGTTGTCTCTCTGCGGGATCATGAAAAACGAATTTCGACTCCGGTAGCCACGGCGGGCCTTGAACCAAATCAAGTGGAAGAAGTGATGAGCTGGCGCGAGATCCCGTTTGAGCACACCGAAAGATATTTCAAAGAATCTTTTCGAATTAGCAACTCATACTTGGTCGGGCACGATGCACAAGTCACGAACAAAAGTACCCGCTTTTCTATTTACTCGGAATTAGGTGAAGCAAATGAAGGTGAATGGCACTCCCTCGATGCTCTGCTGGTGCCGATTCGAACCAAAGATAATATCTTGGGAGTCATCAGCGTCGATGACCCGGTGGATAGAAAACGTCCCGGAATCGAAAAAATTCGGGATCTGGAAATATTCGCTGACAAAGCAGCCCTGGCAATCGAAAATGCCAGACTTTTTCAGGCTCAAAAAGAGAATGAGAGACGGACCAAATTTTTGGCGGAAATAAGTCAACTGTTTCACTCAAGCCTTAAAATCGATGACGTATTTGAAGCAATCGTTGAAAAAGGTGGAAAAACAATCGGCGAGTTCTGTAGTTTGCTCCTTGTTGAAGAGGAGGGTGAATATTTGAAACCTCAAGCTTCTTACCATGCAAATCCTCAATTAGTAGATCGATTTATGAAGGGAGTTGAAGAGTTTCCTTGCAAGGTTGGTGAAGGATTAATCGGAACGGTTGTATCAACCGAAGAATCATTCCGCGCTTCTAAACCTTTTCCTTCCGAAGTTAGGAATTTCAAAAAAACTCAATTTACTTATATCGAGCAATACAATCCCATTACTTCTCTAATGGTTGTCCCGCTTAGAGTTCGTACCCGAATTATCGGAGCACTGATTTACCTGTTGTCCGGGTCAAACCGCCGCTACAGAAACGAAGACCTCAAGTTAGCTCAGGAGTTGGCTGAACGGGCAGCCTTGGCAGTCGAAAATGCAAGACTCTTCAAGGAAGCAGGAGAGAAAGCGAAGGAGCTGGAGGAAGCGAGTCAGTTAAAATCAGACTTCTTGGCTAGCGTTTCGCACGAGCTACGAACGCCTCTGAACGCAATTATAACGCTATCCGATATACTCATTCGCGGCATGTCAGGAAACTTGAATGCGGATCAAAACAAACAAATTAAAATTATCCAAAGAAGCGGTCAAAATTTACTCAATCTAATCAATGATATTCTTGACCTTTCGAAAGTCGAATCTAAGAAAGTCGACCCGGTTTATTCAAATATACCTGTGCGAGCAGTCATCGAGGAAACGATTGAACATATTCGGCCATTATGCGTGCAGAAAGGTTTAAAGCTCGAACATGAAATTACTGAAGATGTGCCCGAAACTATTTATTCTGACCAGGACAAACTGACCAGAGCTTTGTCAAATCTTCTGAGCAATGCTGTCAAATTTACTCGCAGGGGGGAAATAGAGGTTCACGTTAGCGTTGAAGACGATTCGAGTTTGAAGATAGAAGTTTCGGATACTGGCCTCGGCATTCCTAAAGATCGCATCGAGGAAATTTTTAAAGAATTCCATCAGATAGACAGTTCAGATAGCCGGACTTACGGAGGCACAGGACTGGGGTTAGCTATTACCCGAAAAGTGCTTGACGCTATTGGCGGCTCGATTTCAGTCAAAAGCCGGTTGGGCAAGGGCTCCTCTTTTATCATGTTGATTCCGCTTCATTCAAGCGTTGATGTCAAGCATAAAGAAGTGATCGATCTCGATGAAAAGGTTGTCCAAAAAGAACCTGAAGATTTTGAAATCGATTTTTCCGATGATCGCGATCATTTAGACAAGCAGAAAAAATCCATCCTGGTTATCGATGATGAGAAAGAAGCTATTTACATTATGCGGCAGTATTTGCATGGAAAGAATTATCAAATCATATTCCCAAAGAGCGGCGAAGATGTTATTCACGTTGCCAAACATTTTAAACCATTTGTAATTACTCTGGATATTATCATGCCGAACCAGAACGGATGGGAGATTCTCAAAATTTTGAAAAGTGATCCGGAAACAAGAGAAATCCCGGTGATTGTCACTTCCATATTATCAGAGAAAGAACGTGCCTTTGAAATGGGAGCAGATGAATATTTAGTTAAACCATTCGATTCTCAAAGATTATTCGCTTATCTTGCCACACTGCATTCAAGCACTCAAAAAAGTGTTATTTCTGATCTCGGTCGATTTTTAAGTGCCAGACGACAAAACTTCAGTAGAAACTTTCTAGGAAAAAGAAATGCTCCCCCTTTGCACTCAAGAACAAAGATTTTGCTAGTTGATGATGATAAGGATACCCAATATGTTTTAAAATACATACTTGAGGAGGCCGGGTATTCGTTATATTTTGCCAGCGAGGGATGGGAAGCCGTTAAGCAAGCTGAGTCAGTTAGGCCCAATTTAATATTAATGGATATCATGATGCCGGGAATGAACGGATATGAAGCAACGCGGGCTCTAAAGACAAAAGATGCGTTTAAAAACGTACCGATTGTCGCAATGACTGCCAAGGCAATGAAAGGCGATCGCCAGAGGACCCTTATGGCCGGCTGCGACGATTATATTGCTAAGCCTTTTGTCACCGATGACATTTTAAAAATAGTTGAAAAGTGGTTACAAGTAAGCAAATCCAATTAAGTGAAGAAGTAAAAGAATTCGCCCACCGTTCTATTTTTTGAATCCAAAGTGTGTTGAGCCGCCAAGTATAAGCCCTGAGTTGAGCGTCTCCGAAGTGCAGCCACTTCGGGGATGTATCATTTCTCTCCAATTACCGCGTCATAACTCCTTGATTGTGTAACTTATCAGAACCCTCTGTTTCATTTAGAAACAACTTTTGTCAGAATCGGAAAGATATATGATTCAAGCGTGAACCTTTGAAAATGGCATAGTTTTCGCATTGGAAGTCGAAAGAGAAGGTTAAACCTTGATCTGCAAAATTTTCACACACTGGTTTAAAATGCTTCATAATAATTCACATAAATTCAGTCATTAATTAAGGGAGTATGTAAACTATACACCGACTTCACGGAATTTTAGGAATTCCCAGTCTTAAAAAACTGAAAAGTCTGCCACAAATTAAATTTTCTACGTTTGAATTAGATTCACCATTCCACGTATAAAACCTGGCATTGAACTTGCTTCTATGATAAAACATCACAAACAGTTTGGTTTTATTGCGAGAACTGAGAGAAAAACGGAAAACGGACTATCTTAATTATTATAGGAGTGCAATAAATGCTAAAAACAGTAGCCAAACATATTCTTCTCGTCGGAGCTATCTTGATGCTCGCTTGCATGATTTTGATGAGCGCTCAAATAGCCCACCCCGCTGAAAAGTCCGCATCTGATTTTTATCATAAAAACATCACCCAGTCGAATGATCGCCTGGAAATTAATCCAACATTTATAGATAACAACCACAGTATTTTATATTTAGTCTTTACTGGAGACCCACTTGCACCTCACGAATGGGATTATAAACTGGAAAAGTCTGATAAGGATGGGCTGTCACGATGTTCTTTGTCATCTACGGGTGTTATAGATTATCAAGTTTCTGAAGATGGTCGAAAAGTACTTCTGCTGCGTTCTGGCGGTGATCATCAGATAGAAGAATTCCCGGATTGTAAAACAAATGATGAAGTCAAAGATTGGCATGTTTTCGAACTGGACTTGCAGACAGGAAAAAAGCAACATGTTGCAGCCTCAAAGAGCCGTTCGCTCTCGGAAGGATACAAATTGCTGGGAATAAAAACCGTTTTAGATGTGTCCGAACAATATTTTTCTAAATCGACTCAAGGCTTAAATCAAATTTTGGTCAAACGATGGTTTAATGAAAATCATGGTTTCATTTCTTTTCAATATTTCAAGAATGAGAGATCCTCCAAAATAGTTTTCAAAACCGAAGCCTGGAAGCCATATGCTCATTTAAACTGGTTACCAACTATTACGTGGTTAGACGAAACCTCATTTATCACACTTGGTTTTCAGGGTACTTTCGATAAAAAACTACCGCAAAGCGCTGGCTCTTTTTCAATTGTCAAAGTGGATATTAAAGATGGAATTGAGTTGCTTTACAAAGATTCCAGAATTCACCCATTTCCTAAAATGGCCATGGCGCCGAACGGAATTGAATTGTTTTTCCGGAAACTTGAAAACGGAGATACGACGCAGCTCTGGCGGCTAAATATAATAACGAAAGAAACCGATTTGATTTATTCGGTAAGAGGTGATTTAGGAAAGCCACGATTTTCAAAAAATGGCTCAAGCCTGTTATTTACCGAGCTTTCAAACAACAATTCGGAAATTATTCGTCTCGATTTAGAACGGGATAATATCGAACGAATTGCCAGTAACTAATTTTTTTTTAAAAGACTAATGTCAAAAAGCTTGTCTCCGAATTTTAGAGACAGGCTTTTTTTAGTTTTCCGACAAAAGTTGATTATAACAGAAATTCTTACTATCTTCATTTGATGCTATCAAACGAACTCAAAAACGCTACCGACATTGTTAAAGAAGCCGGGAGAATACTCCTTGAATACTATCACCAGGACTACAAAATAGAATTCAAAAAAGGAGATGGACCGGTAACCGAGGCGGATAAAGCCTCCAATGATTTTATTATCAGCCGTTTAAGAGAACTTTACCCGGACGACGGAATTTTGTCGGAAGAATCGAAGGATGATTTCAAGAGGTTAGAAAAAGAGCGGGTCTGGTCGGTTGACCCGATGGATGGCACGAGGGAATTTATCGATAAAGTTGGGCAGTTCGCCGCCATGATCGGATTGGTTGAAAACGGCAAGTCGGTTTTAGGTGTGGTTTATCAACCGACTACCGACACCTTATTTTCAGCGGTAAAAGGTCAGGGCGCTTTTCTGATTCGCAAGGGTGAAAAAAGCCCGCTGAAAGTGTCCGATTTCTCGGATCCCAGTCGAATGCGTCTGGTTGTTAGCCGCTCTCACCGGTCGCCGTTAGTCGACGCGATCATGAGCTCGCTCGGAATCGGGAAAGATATCTCTTCCGGTAGCGTTGGTCTGAAGGTTGGGCTCATGGTTGAACAAAAAGCGGATTTATATATTCATCCGAATTCAAAAACCAAGGAGTGGGATACCTGCGCTCCGCAAATAATTTTAGAAGAGGCCGGAGGAAAAATCACCGACTGCTGGGGGGAACCCTTAACATATAACAAAAAGAATGTTTACAATGACAAAGGATTTGCCGCCAGCAACGGCCAGACGCATTCCGAAATCATTGAGAAAATCGCACCTTTTTTAGCTCAAATGGACTGAGATTTAATAAGGTATTTTACTTCCCCGTTTTATAAGTTTTCTACGTTTATTAAGCTATCTTACCCACCACGCACTTAATATTTCTTGACAAGGCTAAATTAAAACTGTAATTTAAATTTACTTTGCCGATTGAATTCACCCTCTTTTTTTGACTTTAATTACACTCTTATGAATTTTTATATTCTCGCCGGAGGACAAAGTCGTCGTTTGGGGCGGAACAAAGCTTTGGTTGAGGTTGACGGGCAGACGATTATTGAAAAAGTACTTTCGGCAATCCCAGCTAAAAAAGAAAATATTAAACTTGTCACTTCTTCGGTTCAAACATTTCGCTTTCTGAACCTGAAGGTGATTCCCGATATCCACCCCGGCTTGGGGCCGATCGGTGGTGTTCATGCGGGCCTGGTCGATTCTCCATTTGATTTCAACTTTTTTCTTGCTTGCGACCTGCCTTTGATTTCGGTAGAGGTTATTCAAACTGTTTTGGACTCCCATGCCGGTCAGGATATTTTTGGAATAAGTACAAAAAATGGCTTACAGCCTTTGTGTGCCATTTATTCTAGGGGCTGTATTTCGGCCATTGAGAGACAAATAAAAATTAGAGAATTCAGTTTGCACAGCCTGTTTGAAACTGTTCCATCTGAGTTTATTGCGATGAAGAATTCCAATTTACTCTTCAATGTGAACACCAAACAGGACTTAGAAGATTTAAAAAAGTTTTCACGTTTTTCCAAAGAACCAAGCTAATCCTTCATTTATTAAGGTCATGAATCAAAAGAAAAGCAAATTTCACACTCTTAAAGAATTTTACCAGCTTTATACTTCTGGGCTAAGCAGAGATGAGGTTGAACGACTCCTTAAACGTGAATCGCTTGATGTACTCTCCTATTACAAAAGAGGAGCGGTTTCTAAAAATTCGGCCGAAGATAATTTCCCTAAAAGGCAGTTACTTGTTGTTAAAGAAATATTCTTAAGTTTTGTTTTAAAACTAACGCCTGCACGACGCCTTTTTTACGGCATGGCTGTTATCCTTTTTATTTTCGCCTTATTCATTTCAAATTTGTTTTATGGCCTGATCGCTTTTTTAATTTTGAATCTTCTTCTGGCTTTCGAGCTCGCTGATAAAATGGTGTCGAAGGATGAGCTTGAAATTGCCCGTAACATTCAACTTGGTTTACAGCCGGAAAAAAATCCTGAAATAAAAGGACTTGAGATAGCCGTATTTTACCAACCTGCCAGAGAAGTCGGTGGGGATTATTACGACTTTATTCAATTAGATGACCACCGAATTGCGTTAATTGTTGGAGACGTTTCCGGGAAAGGAATGCCGGCTGCCTTGTATGCGGTACGGCTCCAGGGTTTGTTTGAGCTGCTTGCCAAAAACCAGGCTTCGCCTAAGCAGATGCTTGTCAGAATCAATGACGTCATAGCGCAAAGATTAAAAAAGAATTATTTTATTACGGCCGTCATAGCAATTTTTGATACCAAGGAAAAGAAACTTCACCTGGCAAGGGCCGGTCATAATCCACCGATTTATTTTAAGTCTGCAACAAAGGAAATAGTGTGGTTAAAGCCCTCAGGAATTGGCATAGGTTTGAACAAGAACTCAAACTTTGATAACGAGATGAGTGAGAAATCAATTGATATTTCTGAAGGCGATCTCTTTCTATTTTACACAGATGGGATCACAGAGGCTAGAAATGGCTTAAAAGTGGAGTTCGGCGAAGAGCGACTGGGAAAAATCGTTGCAGAGGAAGCTCATTTGAGTGCCGAGGAGTTTAAGGATAAATTAGTGACCCAGTTAAATCATTTTGTTAAAAAGGCTTTTTGGGAAGACGATGCAACAATAGTGGTCATTAAAGCATGAGAAATTATGTCGCTTTGAGCAAATTTTTAACAAAAATTTGCAATAAATTAACATTATTTCTCTTTACTTTGTTTGGAAATTAATTTATAAAATTTTCTAAATCGGACCACGGGACGGAGCAATAGCTAAACCACGCGCCGGCGCCGGCTTGCTCATTTTGGAAACCAGCCCGACTGTAATTCCCGTTTGCAGAGATGGAATGGACAAAATTCTGCCAATCGGCTCTATTATCCCTAGAGTTTTCAAACGAATTTATGTCTATTATGGCGAACTTCTGGATCTATCCGAGTTTTGTACTCGAGGCAAGAACAAAGACGTGGCTCAGGCTATCATGAACAAAGTTATGGCGACC
>SMXC01000122.1 GCA_004356825.1 Caldithrix sp. | reverse complement strand
CTCCGAACATGAGCACCTCGGAATTTTCCTGGTGCGCTCCGGTCGATGGTCCGCCACCCGATCTGTCCATATCTATGACCGATTCGAGGGATCCTGTTGGAGAGGGACATGACTTAACTTACGCAATTACTATAGCCAACAACGGGCCATTCGCAGCCACAGAAGTTGCGCTCACGGACACGCTGCCTGTCGGTGTAACCTTTATCTCAGCAACATCAGAGCAAGATAATTGCCAGGAAGGGAATGGCGTCGTTACTTGTGAACTGGGATTTCTTGCCAGCAACGATAGCACCAATGTTGAGATCGTTGTCATCGCGAATACGGAGGGTACTATTATAAACACGGCCAACGTCATGGGCAGCCAACCCGATCCAGTACCCGAAAATAATCGGGTCACAGAGGAAACGACTGTCGTTGTTCCCACGCCAGATACTTTTACAGTGAATTCAATCGATGATGTTGATGATGGTACGTGTGACCTGGGCCACTGTAGCCTGCGGGAAGCAATTACGGCTGCAAATTCCCATCCGGGCAAGGACATCATAGCCTTCGATATTGCAGGCCAGGGTCCTCATACTATCGAACCGACGGCATTTTTGCCAACCATTATCGACTCAGTAATCATCGACGGCACGACTGAACCAGATTTCGCCGGTGTCCCGGTGATCGAGTTGAACGGCAGCAATGCGGGATTCAATATATCGGGATTTCGGATCGTAGTGGGCAACTGTACGATTCGCGGTCTGGCAATTAATCGATTTACACTTTACGGCATTGGGATAGAAACGAATGGTAGCAACATCATCGAGGGTAACTATATCGGTACTGATCTAACCGGCACCGTCGGTTTGGGGAATAGATGGGATGGCATAAATATTAATGGTGCACCGAATAATAAGATTGGGGGAAAGACGCCAGAAACAAGAAATGTTATTTCGGGTAACGGTAACACAGGAGTATTCATTCAAGGTGCCTCTGCGTCAGGTAATTTCATACAGGGCAATTACATCGGCACCGACGTCACAGGAACGTCGTCCTTGAGTAATGAACAGAGTGGCGTGTGGATCAGCAACGCGCCAAACAATATCGTTGGTGGGAATATGGCTGGAACAGGCAACGTCATTTCGGGCAGCCGGGGCAATGGTGTCACGATTGCCGGCAACGAAGCTGAAAGAAATCTGGTGCAAGGTAATTACATTGGCACGGATGCAACTGGTACTGCAATGTTGCCTAACGAATTCGGTTTTGGTGTAATTATATCCTTTGCTCCTGACAATACTATCGGTGGGACAACGACTACGACTCGTAACATTATTGCAGGTCAACATACAGGGGTTGTGATAAGTGGCGGAGCAGATAACCTTGTCCTGGGCAACCTGATAGGCACAGATGTTACGGGTACTCTCGACCTAGGCAATAAAAATGAAGGGATAAGGATTGATAATGCATCCGATAATACCATCGGGGGGATCTTTGCAGAAGCAGGTAATACTATCGCTTATAACGGGCGCAATGGCATACGAGTCACTGCCGGGTCAGGCAATAGAATCTTATCTAACTCCATCTTCAACAACGCTGATCTGGGAATCGATCTGGGTTTTGATGGGGTCACTCCCAATGATTCTGCTGATGTTGACACTGGACCAAATAACCTTCAAAACTTTCCGGAAATTGCATCCGTGGAGATTAACGAAAATGAAGATTTGGTGATTGAGTATAGTGTGGATTCAGACCCAAGCCATTCTGCTTATCCTCTAACCATTCAATTCTTTGAGTCGGACAGCAGTGGTCAAGGTAAAACTCTCATAGGGGAGGATCTCTACAATGCAACTGATTTCAACAATGGCGCCAAGAAAGTCAACATGGGCAATGCGGTAGAACTAGAAGTTTTGGGGGGTGACAACATCGTGGCAACAGCTACGGATACCAGTGGCAATACGTCTGAATTTTCGCCTATTAAGACTGTAGTCATTATCACAAGTGTTGCTGAATCGGAAGAGAATGTACCCAAAACCTTTGTATTACATCAGAATTATCCCAATCCCTTTAATCCTGAAACTACCATTCAATATCAGCTACCCAAAACCACTCAGGTAAAATTAGTCATCTACAATCTAGAGGGTCAGCAAGTTGCAACCCTGGTGGAAAAGCAACAGCCCGCGGGACTTTATTCTATACAATGGGACGGGAAGGCTGCTTCAGGAAAAAAAGTGGCGAGTGGAGTTTATTTGTATCGGTTAGAAACGACGCAATTTGTTCAAGTGAGGAAGCTGGTTTTGGTGCGTTAGGCGATACGGATTGGTTTTGATCTCGTTGTAACGATACAGTGGTATTATGAAGTTTTTTACAAGATTAATGTTATTTTCAAAAACTAAAGCATTCATTTTGAGGGGACATGGCTGTCTCACTGCTTTTTGCATAACGAGCGCATCAACCTGACAAAAGGGCACTGATTTCCTGGGTTAGTTTGGAGGTTTTTCACAGTCAATTTTTTGTCATCAAATTTAATGCACATTCATCCTTTTGCAGGTTATGCGCAGACCGTTAGCCCGATTGCCCGATTGCTTTAATAATCAAGGAGGTCCATTATGTTTAGAATTTTAACATGGATAATTAGTTGGGGGCTATTTTTTGTTTTAGTTGCTGTTCCGACTTTCGCCCAGGAATTCCAGCGTGAGGCAAATACAATCCCAGTATTTATAGATGGAATGTTAGTTCATAGCCCTTTTGCTGGAGCGATAATCTCCCCGCGGCCAACCTTTGTGGATATCGACGGTGACGGAGATATCGACTTGTTTTTAGGAAATAGCGGTGGCTTCATAACATTTTACAGGAATACGGGTACGTCAGCAAATCCTATTTTTACATTTGAATCAGAAAACTATGCTGAGGTCGATGTGGGTTTTGCGAGTGCACCCACTTTTTCAGACATTGACAACGATGGTGATTTCGACCTATTTGTGGGTGAAAACGACGGTAACATTAACTTTTACAGAAATACGGGTACGTCAGCAAATCCTATTTTTATATTTGAATCAGAAAACTATGCTGAGGTCGATGTGGGTTTTGCGAGTGCTCCCACTTTTTCAGACATTGACAACGATGGTGATTTCGACCTATTTGTGGGTGAAGACGACGGTAACATTAACTTTTACAGAAATACGGGTACGTCAGCAAATCCTATTTTTACATTTGAATCAGAAAACTTTGCTGAAGTCGATGTGAGTTTTGCGAGTGCACCCACTTTTTCAGACATTGACAACGATGGTGATTTTGACTTGTTAGTGGGAGGAAGAGGATTTGTCAATTTTAATTTTTACAGAAATAATGGTTCTTCAACCAATCATGATTTTAGCCAAGAAATAGAAAACTACATTTCGATTAAATTTAGCGACTTAGCCACCCCAACCTTTGCTGATATAGATAACGATGGCGATTTAGATCTTTTTGTAGGAGAAATTCTTGGAAATATCAATTTCTTTCGTAACACAGGCACGGCAACCTCCCCAACTTTTACACTTGAAACGACAAGTTTTGCAAATATTAATGTGGGTGGCAGTACGCCGACATTTGCTGACATTGATAATGATGGCGATTTAGATTTATTTGTAGGCGAGCATACAGGTAATATAAACTTTTACCGAAATACAGGCACAGATACCGATCCCACTTTTATTCTAGAATCAGAAAACTTCGCATCCATTAATGTTGGCTCTAGAAACGTTCCCACCTTCGCTGACATAGACAATGATGGCGATTTGGACATGTTTGTGGGACACGAAGCAGGGAAAATAAATTTTTACGAAAATACCGGTACCCCTACAAATCCGACATTTCCCTTTGAAGCTAACTTGACCGGTATTGATGTTGGAACGAATAGTAGCCCTTCTTTTACGGACATTGACAACGACGGCGATTTAGACCTCTTTGTGGGAGAGGATCCTGGGAACATAAACTTTTACCGAAATACAGGTACAGCTTCAAATCCTATCTTTACCCTTGAAACAGAAAACTTTGCTTCTATCGTCGTTAAAGCTCTTAGTACACCTACTTTTACCGACATTGACAATGATGGCGATCCAGATCTCTTTATTGGAGAGAGTATAGGCGGACTACATTTTTATCGGAATGTTTCAGCACCTACGAGCGTTTCAGATCCTGTTGTAGAGGTTTTTCCGAACACTTTTAATCTAAGTCAAAACTATCCAAATCCTTTTAATCCTGAAACTACCATTCAGTATCAGCTACCTAAAGCATCTATGGTTAGATTAGTTATTTTCAATTTTTTGGGACAACAAGTCGCAACTTTGGTGAATAAAGAGCAAGAAGGCGGATTTTATGATGTCCAATGGGATGGGACCGACGACACAGGTAGAGTAGTGGCAAGCGGGGTTTATTTATCTCGGTTAGAAGCCAAAGAATTTTCTAAGGTGAAGAAGCTTATCTTGTTGCGTTAGGACACCGACATTTGAGAAAAATTCGAGCACAAAGCCCTTACGATAAACAGTGTTGAGCGGCTAACAACAGCTTGAGCCGACAAAGGGCTCGGACTTTTGGGCTTGCTTTTGTGGCCTTCGGAAGTTATTTTAAATTAGTAGGTTACGTGCCCTGTCGTCCTTTGCGGCTCAGCTACGCGTTATGAAGCGAGTTTATAGATGATTGACCTGAATAAAATATTGAACAAATTCATACAAGTATCATGATCGGTAAAACGATTTCACATCACAAAATCATTGGAGGTAATCATATCTTTTAAGCTTGTTCATTGGAGCGCGTTCTTAATTCTCACTTGCGGCCTCATCGGTTGTGCGGGCACGGCCGGCGGAGGAAAAAAGGCGGAGTTCAGATATTACGTAAATTTAGACAAAGGGAATCAATTCCTCGGGGGTAGCGGCGTGCTCAGTCTTAGCAGTTTTCGAGAAATTTCATATCAAGTATTAGAAGGGCAATATCAATATACAATTTTGCCTTTTCGGAAATTCGGCGATCGGATTTCTCTGGAAACAGATTGGCAGGATCGTTCTGCGTTCGCAGATGAAGCGGCACAGGGTGCCCGAATGGCGAAAACAAAAATCATTGGCTCCGCTAAGTATCTAGGACTAAGCGGCAGCGGAGGCACAAAAATAACTGCTATAACCCTTACCGGTACGACAATGCTTTTGTCCGAATCTGGGGCATGGGAACTTAAACCCTGTTCAGCAGAGTGCCGATCATACTTAAGAACTTGCTTCCAGAAGCTCGAGGCAGAGCTGGTTTCCAAGGGATTTCTTAATTTCTGAGCGACCTTTCTAAATATCCAAGCTCTAGTATGCATTGGGCAAAAAGGGGTAGTGTCGGGATACGTGTAATTTTTGTACACTAAAAGTACTTTCTTCGATGTTTCATCAATATTTTGGAAAATCTTTGCTCCAATGCAAGGATTCTGAACAAAACGCCATGCAAGCATGAAATAACCCATCAAGATAGTGCCAACAGGGACATCCTTTTTTTGCCTGAGATGGCGTGCTGTTGTAGAGAAGGAGGCTTAACTGGCAATTTAACAAACCATTAGAAGTGTAAAGGCATTCTTCGAGATGTGATAACTTTTTACACGTATCCCGACACTACCCCTAACCGTTTGAATTAACCTGCCTGGGGATTCAATTTATAAAAAAACGCCGATGTCATTTGCACCGGCGTAATAAGCTCTGGTTTTTTTTATAAGCTTTTCAAATTAACTAACCTCTCACATTAGAAGCCCAGGTGATTATAATTTCAGTTGCCTTCTGGTGAACATTAATTTCGCTGGCTTTTGTTTTTTTGAGAGCCTTTAATAAGCTATCGACATATATTTTAATTGCCTCTGTGCGACTAAAAATATTTTTACCGGTAGAATAGCCATTATAGTCCTCAAAATGGACTCCTATATGCCGTTGCTTAAAGGGTTGGCTGCTGCCTTTACTGTCTTTATTACAATTAATCTTCTTCCAACGACTATCGGTATTTCCAAGTGCAATCCTGGCTCTCCCTGAAGGCGCGCGCAGGTCGAGCGATAATTGACTCGATGCTGCGGTCTTCTTTAGCATGGGCTCTAACTCTCTTATGATTTTATTTAACTAAACTCTCAAATTGGAATTCATTAATCTCTCATGAGCATATTCTTCATTCTCGTTGAGTTTTTCAATATCTCCAAAATCCTCAACGTCGACGAGTTCACCGTTATAAGACCAAGAAGCCATGAGAGTCACCCGCCAACCATATAATTTTTTTAGCTTTTCATATTCAGTTTCATTTTCAAGATTAATGACTGCTCTACCACTAAACGATGGCATAATAAACCTCCTTGTAACAGTTAAATATCGGTTTTGTTTTCATCAGCTCCTAGTACCAGGAGCTCCTTTTGTTTTAAAAAAGTTTGGAAGTAAATCAAATTCAGTAACAGTTCTAAAGATGTAATCCCCTTTCATGGCAAATAGGCTTTTCTTAACGTTGAGATTAGGTGAATATCTAATTCAACACTTTCACCCTGTTCTTTTTGAAAAAGGGCGGCATCTCTCATGGTGTCTAATACTGCAAACACACCAAATTTAAAATCTTCAAGGGTTACCCCTTCATGAAGCAGCGCCTGCTGCAATAAACTGACGATTAAAGGCCATGCTTTTGGGTCCATCTCGTCACTCGTTTTTTTGTTTTCTCCAAAAACTAAGAGCTCGTTTTGTTTTAGATAAGTTTTGATTAGGTCAAAATTATCAACATCACTAAACACATATTCATTAGCTTCCGTCACCTTGTCGGGATCACCCATGGCCAATTTATCGCAGGCGAAACTAAAATCGTTGAGCTTGACTTTGAAGCTCTGGTTATTGGTATGGCCGCGAAAAACTGTAACAACGTCATCAGATTCGTCTTGAACTCGTGGATTCACCGCCAAGCCGATTGTTCTTTCCACACCATCGTCAAATTTTAGCGCTTCGGCATACAGCTTTAAAATCGTTTCAAAGGCCAGTTCTAAAGAAAAATGTTTAAAGGTTTCGTCTCCAAATTCACTGGATTGCATTATAACCTCAAACTCTGCCGTGTTAATCAGCGCCGCGGGCACTTGGACTACGAAACGATTGCACGCTTCAGCGGCTTGGTTTGCTATGTCTGCGTAGAACTGCATTTCGTTCCAACCTTGCTCGTGGGCTTGG
>SMXC01000121.1 GCA_004356825.1 Caldithrix sp. | reverse complement strand
TGGATTCTTCATAGGTGTATTCACTCACCACGTTTTCATTGAAGAACCCGAACGTTCGTTTATCGGGCGTGGCGGTCAGCCCAATGAGGAAAGCATCGTAATAATCGATCACCTGCTTCCAGAGGTTGTAAATGGAGCGGTGGCATTCGTCGATAATGACAAAATCAAATTGTTCGATGGGATTTTTAGCGGTGTACTCAACCGGCATGGGCTCTTTTTTCTGCCATACCTTTTCGTTGGGGTTTTCTTCTTCCAGCGTTTCGTCCAGTTCCTCGCCTTTGAGAATAGAGTACAGCCGCTGAATGGTAGAAATACAGACCTGGCTGTCGGAAGCGATGTAACTGGAATTCAGGCGCTGCACATTGTAGAGTTCGGTGAATTTTCGGTTATCGTCAGTGGGTTGGTATTTCAGAAATTCCTGTTCGGCTTGTTCGCCAAGATTTCTTGTGTCAACCAGAAAGAGGATGCGTTTGGCATCCGCAAACTTAAGCAGGCGGTAAACGAAGGTGCAGGCCGTAAATGTCTTGCCCGCCCCGGTCGCCATCTGAATCAACGCTTTCGGTTTGTTATCTTTGAATGAAATCTCAAGATTCTTGATCGCTCTTTTCTGCGCGGGTCGCAAGCCCTCTTCATCGAGAGGTGGCAGGCTTTTCAGCTTTGCTCTCAACGTCTCGGCTTGATTGAACCACTCCGCCAGCGTTGCTGGTTGATGAAAACTGAAAACAGGCCTGGAGCGTGGCTTGGGATCGCGGTAATTTGTGAACCTGGTCAGTGCGCCGGTGCTTTCATAAACAAATGGCAAGGGTTCATTATTAAGGTGTTTCAATTTGCTGGTCGCGTATCCATGAGATTGATCTTCAACCTGGGTCAGGCGCACACCTTCGCTTTCAGGTTTTGCTTCAATAATCCCGACTGGTTTCCCGTCCACGAAAAGGACATAATCAGCCGGGCCGACATCTGTTTGGTATTCTTTAACCGCCACACCTTTGTTGGCCGATAAATCAACTTTCGTCTTGGGCTGCACTACCCATCCGGTCTCGATCAACATCTTGTCGATTTTATCTCTAGCTCTTTGTTCCGGATTTTGGTTGATGCTTTCCGCCATATTATTTTGGCTTGTCCTTAGGTGATGTTGTTCGCGCACATAAGAAAGTAAGTCAACGGAACTGTTTAATACTCAATATGTAGTGATCTATAGAAATGGCTAATTATAATTCAAACCATTTTCATTCTTTCTTTATCAAAAAACAAAAAAACCTCTGCAAATGCAAGGGAAAGCTCCACACTTTGGACAAAGTGTGAAATGACCAAGGGCGTTAAAAGTATACAATAAAAACGTCGATTAAACCCGCGGCAAATTTGCCGCTCGCTAAAATTGTTGGCTTCGTATCAAGCGCCGGTTAAATCGATCGCATGAATGCCGGTGCCTGCAAAAAAATCTCTACCAAAAATATAACTTGAAATTCACATTGATAAAACCCGTTTCAATGCCGGCATGATTTTTAAAAACCGGTTTTCGGTATTTAGACAACTTATCTAATTCAGCCTCTGAAATTAAATCCAATTGGGCAAGGACTTCGAGCATGACAGCTGCCGAGGCTCTGCCACTGCCATCGTCAATTTTTATGGCAATGCCAATCGGGGCGCTGCCACGGATGCCAAGGCAGCGAACGCCTTCAGCCCCAACCTTGCTGACCGCCCTACCGGCGAGCGCCTGCATTAGATCAGTATCGAAGCGGTCGCTGCCGGCAATCATTTCGGGATTGGCGGACATCAAATTAAACACTCGTTCGCCGGGTTCAGTATTTCGTTCAGACAGTTCCGCATACATCATGGCCATATTTTTAACGGGCAAAAAGAAGACCGGCGCGCTGCAACCATCGACCCCTACATGAATTTCGTCGGTCGGCACTCCCGAAAATCCTGAGATGGTTTCTTTAATCTCTACCTGCACCGGATGCTCTGGATTTAAATAAGTTGCAAGCGGCCATTTTTTGTAGACCGCAAGCGCCAGCATGCCGGAATGTTTTCCCGAGCAATTATTATGCAGTGCCGTGAGTCTCTCTTTTTGAATTAAAAGCTCTTTTGCGGTCGGTTTATGCAACGGCAGATGGCTGCCGCATTTTAAATGCTCAACGGTCAGGCCAATTTTTTTTAGGATACTTTTGACTGTTTCCAAGTGGAAAGACTCGCTGTTGTGAGAGGCCATAATGACGGCGAGCTCTTTATCGGTAAATTGGAAATGTTCCACCGCCCCGCTGGTGAGAAGCGGCATAATTTGAAACGGCTTGGCTGCGGAACGAATATAAGTTCGAAACTGCACCTCCCCCAAAGAAGCGAGCAGGCTGCCGTTTGTGGTTGCAACAGCGATGTACCCGCGGTGGCGACTCTCGACCCGCTCGTTTCGAATGACCTCTGCGACGATTTCAGGCAAGCATTTTTCCTTAAACAAGAGATGTGTTCGGAAAGGTTATCTTCGAATAATATCCATCATGTCACGAACGGCGCGGTCCATGCCAACCATGACTGCTTTGGCAACTATAGCGTGGCCGATGTTCAACTCCTCAATCTGCTCGATTTCTAAAATATCACGGACATTGTGGTAGTCGAGACCGTGTCCCGCGCTTACCCCCAAATCCATTTTAACGGCGCCGATCGCCATGGAGCGTAATTTCTCCAGCTCGTCCGTGATAGTGCCTAAATCTTCGGCATTGGCGTAAAGTCCAGTATGAAGTTCGACGTAGTCCGCCTCACACTTCGCAGCGGCTTTGATCTGGCGAATCTCCGGATCGATGAAGAGGGAAACCACAATATTGTGACTATGAAGCTTCCTGGTGACCTCTTCGATCGAGTTTTCATTAGACTCCACATCCAGTCCACCTTCGGTGGTAACTTCTTCGCGTTTTTCAGGAACCAGGGTCACCATGTCCGGGATAACTTCGGTGGCAATTGCAACCATTCCATCCGTTGCGGCCATTTCTAAATTCAGATGTGTTTTGACGATCTCCTTTAACAAAAACAGGTCCTTGTCTTTGATGTGGCGCCGGTCTTCCCGAAGATGACAAACAATGCCATCCGCCCCCGCCATTTCAGCCGCGATTGCACCCGCCACCGGATCCGGCAACTTGCCTTTACGGGCCTCTCTCACGGTGGCTACGTGATCTATGTTAACTCCTAACCTCATCATAAAACTTTGCCCTCCTAATAAAAATAAAAACAAGCCCACTGATTTGAAATGCCACAGAAACTAAAAAATAATTGTATATTCCTTTCCGTGGCATTTCATTTCTGCGGGCGAAAAAATTATTTTACCAACTCCGCAATACCGACAAACTGAAAGCCTCTTCTTTCCAACTTGGGCAGCTCTTTTTTTAAAACTTTTAAAGTTAATTTTTCGGGGTGACCAATGCCAATGGCCTGGCCTTTTCTGGAAGCGATTTCTGCTAACAGGTATACTTGCTCCCGAATAAATGGTTCCTCCTCAATGGCATCCAGAAAAGTGTCGTTTATGGCGCGCGGGACACCCTTTTCCCCGGCCATTCCATAAGCCAGGGTTTTGAAATTGGTGTGACTATCCAGGAAGAACAATCCGGCTTTTTTTACTTCATCCATCATCACCGAGAGTAGTTTTTCATCTTCCGTGGCGAGTGACCCCATGTGATTATTTAATCCGATTATATGAGGAAGTCCCCTGACAGCCTTTCTGACCCGATCTCTAATTTCTGTTTCCGACAATCCTGTGCGCAATATCAGGTCATCGAAACCCACCTCATCATTTTTAGCCTCCATCGGCAAATGCAGTATCACGCCTTGCTTTGCATCGAATCCCGCTTGAGCAATTTTTCTTGAGTAGTCCAGGCCGGGTAAAATTGACAGCGTTATTTCCTGATCCAACTCTATAAACCCTTTTACTAAAGAACTGAATGAATACCCGAAATCATCGATAACGATAGCGATTTTTCCGGCCAATCGCCTTAATTCCGGATCTTTTAACAAGGTAACCTGAAACAAAGATTTCCCTTTTAAGCCGACTTCCACGGTGAGTCGATCTCCTCCCGGATTTGACTCAGCTTTGATTAAGGCACCGCCGAGTTCACCAAACCTTGTAACCAGGGCTGTATACGGCACAACAATGGGCAGGTCTGCTGGCACAAGCACCGTTTTGAAATGACTGTCGCCGGTAATCCAGTCAACCTGAATCCCGAAATCGAACAAGACACCGTAAACACTTAACTTGAGCGCTTCCTCCTGAGAATCGTCATTCACTTCGGAACTTGAAAAAAAACTCAGTCCCGGTTCCGGCCCGTCTAAAAGTTTCAGTGAGGTCAGAATTAAACATAAGACTAAAAGACTCCACAAAAGCCTCATTTTCCAGCGCGGTAATTTATTGGATTGGGCAGCCATATTATTGAAACGCAGCCTTCAAGTCACTCCAGGACGGGTCCACACTATTTGAAAAATCCTCCCAACGGTAAATCGCCCAGTCGCCGGTTTCATTTCGTTCGAGAAAGAATTTAGATTGTCCGCGAAACTCGGTGGCAATGTTTGTCCGAGAATGCTCGACAACCATTTCGTAATTCTGAATGAAAACTGCGGTTTCGGACGTTTCTGAGCGACTTTCCTCTCTAAAATTCAAATGTAAAGAATCACTGGGCGTCGCTTGCAGCAACTGAAAAAGGTAAAGCCGTTCATTCTCTATACTCCAATGCTCAAATGTTCCGGAATTCGCCGTTGCCGTTCCCTGATCAGGTACGAAAGTGAACCGTCGTTGAGATCGCGTCGAGTCAATAAAGCTTAAAATATAGTTTTCTACATTCCGCTCGCGAACGGCGAACTGAAGATTAATAAAAACAAATTCAGGGTTGATGGGAGGAATAAAAGTAGAACGGTTCTGAGTATCCGGTGGTTCTGGCTTCCGGGTGCTAAACGGATTTTCACATGCCAAACCCAAAATGATTAGAAGAGAAACAAAAAATATCCGGTCCATAAATGAAAATCTGGTTGCGAATGAATCTTAGTTAGCTTATTTTCGTTAGAATATTTAACTTTGATCATTCATAACTGCAGAGTGCGGAGTTTTTAAAAAATCTTTTTGTTTATTGTCTCTGCGTGCTCCGTGGCTTCTGCGGTAAATAATTTTTCGTTAACTGGGTAAAAAAATGTTCATCCGTCTTCTATTACTCTTTACGCTTGTCCCATTAATTGAGCTTGTTTTGCTGATTGAAATCGGGCAAAAGATCGGGCTTTGGAATACCATTGCCATTGTCGTTTTAACAGGTTTCATCGGTGCAGCATTGGCGCGTTCAGAGGGTTTCGGAATTATTAGCCGCATCCAAAACGAACTCGCCTCCGGTCAGCTCCCAGGCGACAGTCTCATCGATGGTGCCCTGGTCCTTGCCGGCGCTCTTTTGCTGCTCACTCCCGGCCTAATCACCGACGCATTCGGTTTTGCTTTGCTACTGCCCTTCTCCCGCGCTTTTGTTAAAATTTATCTCAAAAAGTATTTCAACCAAAAAATCAATACCGGTGAAATACATGTAAATTATAAAATCGAAGACTCTTGAGCACTCTCTATTTTAGATCCTCAATCCTCAACTTTCTACTCAACTTCAATCCGAAGCCGTTTATTAATCTTACCCTTACTCTCGTGACCAACTATTTTAATCCTGCCGACTTCTTCTGTGTTTGCGACATGAGTGCCGCCATCCGCCTGTAAATCCAAGCCCACGAGCTCAATCGTGCGCACCTGTTGAATTCCCTCCGGTAGTAGATTGATTTTGGTGCGAATTAAATCTGGAATTTTAAACGCCTCTTCTCTTGGCAGAATATTCACTTTAATTGGCCGTGCAGCAGCGATTTCTTTGTTGATCAGCTCCTCAACTTTTTCTGCGAAATCCGCGGACATCGCCTCAAACTCAAAATCCATACGCGCTTTCAGAGGTTCCATGTTGCCGCCCGTCACTTTTGCTCCAAAATCGCGCCAGATGACGCCACACAAAATGTGCATGGCGGTATGCGTGCGCATCAACTGGTAGCGGCGGTCCCAATCGATTTTGCATTGAACTTTATCACGAATTTCAGGCATAGGTCCTGCCGGAAAATGCAGAACGTTGTCTCCAACTTTCTTCACCTTCTCGATTCGGGAAACATACCCTTTGCACAGAAGTTTGCCCTGATCGGCCGGCTGACCGCCGCCCCCGGGATAAAAGATGGTCTCATCTAAAATGACCGCGCCGTCTTCAATAGCGCTAACGGTCGCTTTAGTTTCTTTTAGATAGCTATCAGTTTGAAAAAGAAGTTTGGTCATTCGACAAAATCTCCGGTTAATTTCCTATTCTAACGTATGAATTTAGTACGGAAAAATCAAGAGGGTTTTCGAAGCAGCCGCTTCGCAATGAGGAAGATAAGTCGTTCCAGGCCTACCGAACCCGAAGTTTGGCCACTTCGGCTGCCTCACGATGATATTCAAGGATCGAACACACCCTAATCTCAAAAGGTCGGGTATTTTTCGCCGGCTTGAATCGCAACATCCAATTTATTCTCTGCTGGCGGGATTGGGCAATTGTAACCGGCTTTGCCGTAAGCGCAAGAAGGGGCATAGGCCAGGTTAAAATCCAGGGTGTAAATTGCGGAGTCGTTTTCTTCAAAATCCAGATACCTGCCACCCGGATAGCTTCCTTTGCCTGTGGTTGCGTCGAGGAAGGGGACAAAAAGATAGTTGGGGTACTCGCTTTGAATATCCAGAAGTTTGTAGACCTGCAGAACACATTCGCTGTTGCCTATCTCAAATTTTAGATAGCCATATCTCATGGTTTCGCGCAGCATACCGGTGCTGGTGACAATTTCAAAAGTCTCCTTTTGATTGTATCGCTGCAGGCGGACTTGAAATCGGTATTTCAAATCGATAGGGAAGTAACTCAGCCCCTGAAACTCGGTTTTACGTTCATCCGGTATCGGCGAGTTTTCTGATCCTTTAAAAGAAACATCTTTCTCGGTACGATGTTTTTCAATTTGGGCTACAAAATCGATTTCACTGACTGGCGGGGGCTCCTGGCAGCCGCAGCATAAAAGAAATAATAAAATAATTAAAATCATATTTGGCTTTAAGATACTCGTCAAATAGCAGAGGCTACCGATCTATCCTAGTTCAGTGATTCCTAATTATTATTTCAATAGGTAATCGTATTGTTGTCTTTTAAATGCTGCGGTCAGTCATTAAAGTCATTGATGATCATTGTGACATTAAGCCAATGACAATAAGTGACTTAATGACACCTAAATGACAGCCTTGAACTCAGTTTCCCTTCTAACCACTTTCAAAATCTCTTGGCGAATTATACCGCTAAACGGCCTGATAAAGGTCCGGTAGATTTTAAAATTTCGCCGGCCTCGATCATCCATACAGGCAATTCTTGTTTCAGTGCTCAGGACTGTTTGGTTCTCCTTTTCAGAAAGATAAAAGTTCCAAACTGTTTTCGCAAAGTCCGGTTCGGTAAATTTTCGAAAGCTATCGCCATCCAAACGCCGAATGCCACCGGACCGCGTCCAGAAACGGCCGACCAGACCGAGTAAGATTTCCTCGCCTGGGTTCTTGCCGAGCAAAATAAACCCGAATTTCTCAAGGCCTTCGAATGTCAGGCCTAATTTTTCTTGATGTCTTTTTTTGAAGAAAAAAGCGCCGGCAGCTGGCGCAGCTTAAATAGGTTACCAATCATTTTGGAGCTGTTCAGATCTAAATCAAGAACTTTTTGGTAAACGATCTCGGCTGGAGCCTGAATTTGAATTTCATGAAACTCAGTGAAATCATAATTTGGTAGAAACTCATCGATTAATTTCATTGATAAACAGGTCGCTCTGCATACTCGATCGGATCCTGCAAACCCGCCTTTTCAAATCCACGCAGTCGAAAACCGCAGCTATCACAAACTCCGCAAGCTGTGTCCTCGTGCTGATAGCATGACCAGGTCAACTCAAAAGGCACGCCCAGCTCTCTCCCCTTAAGCACAATTTCGTATTTTTTAAGAGTGATAATTGGCGTTACAATTTCGATTTGAGTGCTGGGTTTTGTGCCGGCATCGATGACTTTCTGAAAGGCGTCATAAAATTCTCGACGGCAATCAGGGTAACCAGAACTGTCCTCCTCAACTGCTCCGAGAAAAATCTTCGTGGCTGAAATTACTTCCGCCCAACTTGTAGCGATTGCCAACAGATTGGCATTTCGGAACGGGACATAAGAAGTCGGGATCTCCGTACTTTCTAGATCAGCCTGGGCTATTGCAATATCCGTGTCCGTTAAACTTGAACCGCCTATCTGTGAAAGATGATCCACATTTATCACCAATTTTTTTTCAACCTGGTAAAATTCTGCCAGCTCTTTAAATGCTTGCAATTCCCTCTCCGCCGTCCGCTGTCCATAATTCAAATGTAAAAACGCTAGCCGAGAAGTCTGATTTGCAATCGCCGTGGTTACGGCACTGTCCATGCCGCCGCTGGCCAAAACCACCACCAATTCGCGTTTCATTTCGTATCCTTTTTATGCGACGCTTTTACCACTGAACGTAATCCGCCCCGCACCGTAAACTCACCAATCACTTCCATACTTTTTGGATCACAGACCTCAACCAGATCATCTAAAATTTTGTTGATCACCGCTTCATAAAAAATTCCCTCATTTCGATATTCCATAAAGTAGTATTTCAGCGCCTTGAGCTCGAGGCACTTTTTGTCCGGCACATAATTGATGGTGATCGTGCCGAAATCCGGCAAACCAGTCATCGGGCAAACTGAAGTATACTCATCATTCACAATTGTGACCGTATAATCCCGGTTGGGATATTTATTGTCAAATGTTTCTAAACGCTCCATTTCTCCTTCTCTCCAAACAAATTAATAAAACAGTTCGGGCCCAGCATATCACTTTTGAATTCTGTTTTTGGCATGGATTCGACTAAGCTCACCACCGTTTTGGGATTTCCGGCTTGTCCCGGTTAGGGGTTTGTTTTACTACAAAATCTTTAATCCCCGCGGCAACGGCCGCAGCCATCTCATCTAAAAATTCATTATCTAATAAAAGCATCTCATCTTCCGGGTGGGTCATAAAAGCCGCCTCAACTATCAACGAAATTAAATCCGTTTGCCGAGTCACATAATAGGTAGATGAAACTCTGCCAAACGGCTCTAATCCAAGATCGAGTAAGCGGTGATAAATATCCTTAGCAATTTCCTGAGATTGCGGCACAGTATAATAGGTACTTGCACCTCGCGTGCGCAAAGGGTTAGTCGAGGCGCCAATTGAATTGTTGTGTAGTGAAATAAAAATATGTGAGTTAACAGCCCGGGCAGCGTCGATTCGAGAGCGCAGAGTCATCGTTGTGTCCTGTGTCCGGGTCATGAAAACCGCTGCGCCTTCAGCTCTTAGCAAGCCCGCGACTCGGGCAGCATATTGCAGGTTTACTTCTTTCTCAAACAAACCGGTCGCACTAACAGCACCCGCAAATTTACCGCCGTGCCCCGGATCAATTGTTATAATTACTTTTTTTAAAGTTGAGTCGGGCTGCGTTGATAGGACGGGAGCTTTTCTGATGTTGAGCCAAAATTGTTTGCCAATGTAACGGCCCAGATAACCCCACTGCTGTTTTTGATTCAACTCGATCCGCAGCACAAACTCTTCGCTGCTTTTTTGACGCCAGCTTATGGTTCTGATTGTTTCATCATCGCGGGGATACATAATCCACTGGGGAGCCAAACGGGAACGAAAAAAAGTCACTTCCAAAGCAGCAGGATCTAAAATTTGTTGAATCTCAAAAGGGACTTTGTGCGAAACATTGACCCGGATTTTGATCCAGTTCGAGTTTTCTAAAGTGCCAATACTGCCAATCGAGGCGGAAGGGAAAGGCGTTCCTGGCGGTAAGATCTGGAGGTTTTTCGACGCAGTAAATCCAACGATCCCCTCAGCCAATCGAACTTTGCTTACTGCATTCTGCCGCGCAATAATTTCAATTTTAATACCGGCGGGAAGAGCCATCCAAATTTCACCATCAGGCTTCGTAAGAATCAAATTAATTGAGTCGATGGTCACGCCAATTAGCGGCAAAACAGGAGAAAGAATGTTAACTTTACCAGCGGATCGAAATTTTATGCGGCGTCCGTTCTTACCCCGGAACTTGAATTTTATCTCCTTGGGTTTGTACTCAATTAAATTCGGAATTACCACCAGGCCTTTGTAATGCCCGCTACCGCTATTGGAAGACTTGCCCGGCATTTCCATCATTTGCACATTTTTAGCAATTTTATCAATTGAGAAAATTGCCTGACCTCCCGGGCTGCCCCAGAATTCAACTTCCAGTTTATCGCGGTAAGAAAGGTAAACATCGCTTGCCGGTTTCATCCCATCCGGGTCAACAGCGGTCGGGATTTCAGCAAAGGTTTTTCTTGCGGGTTTCCGAAAAACAATGAGGCTTTCGCGGAGGCTCCCCAAAGTATCCTCAACCCGGAAGTCGATTGCATTAATGCCTTCATCTAAACTTGCCAATCCTACAAATGCACCGGATGGATACACTTTTGTTTCAATACCCTGCACCCAGACTTTTGCGGTTGGTAAGGCTGACCCGGCATACCTGACTCGATTTGAATTCAGGGTATCACCTTCAGCCGGAAAGGCAATATGCAAACGAACCGAATCAGGAGGAATCGAAGGAAAGAATCCCTGAGCAAAACCTATATTCAGCCATAAAGTAAAAGTGAAAACACAAAGAAATAAATTTTTAACTACCACTATTCTTTTCCTTAGATTATTGAATCCAAAGCGTTGGAATATAATCATTTTTGCGTCAAAAACCAAAAAAATCCCCGGTCAAATGCCGGGGATACAAAGAAGGAAGGTAAAACAAGGAACCTTTCTCAGGAGTCCCATTTAAAAGAACAATTAGGAATGTGCATTTTCCCCCTCGATTGAAAAAAATTTATTTATTTAAATCTAAATTGAGCGATTGGCTTTCGGCAATTAGCTTTAGCTAAACCTGCATTATTCATAAAATTTCACCACAGAGGCACTAAGCCTGTCCTGAGCGTGCCGAAGGGACACAGAGAATAAAAGATTTATAACGAGAGTGTGTTCAAAACAAAGTCTTTGAAATCGAAATTGATTACGCTGACATATGTTCAATATCTCCAATATAATCAAACCTCTGTGCCTTTGTGCCTTTGTGCCTTTGTGCCTTTGTGCCTTTGTGCCTTTGTGCCTTTGTGCCTTTGTGTCCTCTGTGGTTCATGAATTATTCAAGCTAATAAAATTCAATTAGTTAAAATTCTTATTGCAAATCCACTAACGGGTGATATTCGCGACATAAATTCTCAAAAATTAAAAACCAAAGACCAAAAGCTAATGGCCAATAGCGTATTTTTAGGTTAAAGTTCGCGGAATGTGAATATCCTGCAATAAATATTAAACTATTTTAAAACTTATTGAAACCGTTAAGGTTTTCGCCCGGTTTTCCGATCTAATATTTTGACTGCCGAAGAAAGAAATGATTTAGCAGGAAATAAAGGAATTTAAAATTCATGTGCCTTCAAACCAGACCAAGGCTGGTCTGATATAGACAAGGAAGTCTTGATTTAAGGTACGACCAAAGCGGCTCACCCTTGGGCCGCTTTATTTTTTTATAGCCGAAATTACTTACCTTCCGCTAAAATCCGTAAAAAATTTTCACGAACCGAAAAATCCATGAAGAGAAAGTCAGGTTTAGCTGCCTCTAAATCTTCGTACGAAAAAAAACCGGTTGCCACCGCAATGCTTTTTGCATCAAACGATTTGGCACAAGCGATATCCAGCGGTGTATCTCCGATTATAAAAACATTTTTGGGCGATATTTGTAAACCCGTCTTCTCGGAAAATCTTTGTGCCGCAGATTGTGGCAGCTCGTTGCGATTTTCCGAATCGTCTGCAAATGCTCCAAGTTCAAAAAAATGGTTTAAATTAAAATGTTCTAACTTTATTTGCGCACCTTGGCGCCAGTTCCCGGTGAGCAAACCCAAAAAGACGTCCTCTCTTCGCCTTAATTCATTCAGAAGCTCTAAAACACCCGGCTCAAGGTGCTTCCCGGAATTTGGCTTGGCTATCTCGGTCTTGAGTTGTTCGAAATAGACACTTTTAAAATTCTCTTCCTTTTCTTTTTGCCATTCCAAACCCTGATACGTCAATGCATCCCGAAAAATTGCCCGATCCGTTCGACCCGCAAAGTTAACCTTATCCATGCCGTCCTTAATCCCAAATAGCTTTTCAAAGGCCAATGTCATTGCCCGACGTCCAGAACGTGCGCTGTCAATCAGGGTTAAGTCAATATCAAATAGAAGTAATTTCATAAATAATAATCTCTAATTTACTCAACGATTTCCATTGGCCATTTTTGTAGCTTGCGGTAATTTAAACAAACCCCGCATTGCAATAATGCCTAAAAGCGGGCCAATGCCCAAAACGCTGAAAGCAAGCTCCCAGCCGCCAATTGTCTGGAGAAATGGAATCAACCGGATAGACACCATCGTGATTAAAAAACCGATACTTGTCTGCAGAGTCAACACCGTTCCTATGTATTGTGGTTCACAAAGCTCAGAGGCAGCTGCCGAAAACTGCGCCGAATCAGCAACGACTGTGACGCCCCAAATCATGCAGATAAATAACAGCCAATTCGGATTAATATGTTGCAGGAACCCGACCACCAGACAGCAAAGGCCACTGATTAACATGGCCAAAATGGTCGAACGGCTGCGGCCGATTTTATCCCCCAGAAAACCGTAAAAAACAGAACCAACCGCACCTGAAGCGATCACCAGAAATGCTCCCAGACCGGGCGAATAAGGTTGACTTGAAGAGTCGGCCTGAGCATTCACCAAAAATACCGGTATCCACGTCCACATTGCGTAAAGCTCCCACATGTGGCCGAAATAGCCAAAATAAGCCAAACGCGTGGGCTGGTCTTTTAAAATTTTAAAGACATATTTGAGATTGACTTTTTGAGCAGAAAGATCGTAAGGGCCATCTTTCACAAAAAATAAAACAATGAGAGCGGCCAGGAGCGACAATCCGGAACTAATATAAATCGTCAACTGCCATTGCTCTCTCGCTAGCGATCCGACCCAGTGCGGCAACGCCGAACCAATTGCCAGGGCGCCAACTAATGTGCCGATCGCCAAGCCGCGCCTGATTTTAAACCAGCCGGCAATGATTTTCATGGCGGGCGGATAAACACCGGCCAGGAAAAAACCCGCCAAGAATCTCAGCACAATTGCCAGAGTCCAGTCAAAACTGAACCAGGCAAAACCGGCATTGATAGTGGCCGCCAAAACAGCAGAAAAAGAAAACAGACGCCGGGTGTTCAAAATATCTGCTAAATTTGTGAAGGCAATAAATAAAGTCCCGACCACAAAACCAAATTGAACCGCTAAAACCAAAGTGCCTAACTGGCCGCTCGTCAGACCCCATTCAATTTCTAACGCCGGTCCCACTGCCGATGCGCTGAACCAAATCGACATCGAAAACAATGCAGCGATGCTGAGAAGAAAAAGCATTTTTGTGGGTTGTGACAAAGCTCGCTCCTGAGTTTAAAACTTCACAGACAATTTAATCGGTTTATCAATTCCGGCTGTTCGGTTGCGGGTGGGATCAATTCCTGGACATAGCTGGCGGGTTAGTAAATCAAAATCCTTTTAAAGCCTCTTCTTCGTTTTGTTTATGATCCATATATTTGGTAATTCCCACCATATCAAATATCTTTTGAAAGTGATCAGTGAGCCCCCAGCAGCGCAGAGCTTGATTGCGGGCGCGGCTTTTGGTTAGAATGCCAATAATAATGGCCATACCAGCGCTATTTATGTAAGAAACATTTTTGAAATTAAAGCCGATTTTTTTAAAACCGTCTGCTGTGAGTTTTTCGTAGGCTTGTTCTATGATTTTTTCAGAAAAACTGGTAACTTCTCCTGCGATATCAATGATTCCGACCTCATTTTGTAGCCTCGTTGCCACCTGGGTGTTTTGTTCCATAAGATTTCCTGTTAAAAATTTTGATTATGTAGCTCTTTTATGGCCGCTCCGGCCCCTCGTCCTGAAAAAAGGAACGCCGGATCCGGAGTCTATGCTGAGCGGAGCCGAAATACGGCTTCGTACGCCTCCGTCCGGCTTCATTATTATATTTTAAGGAAAATCGGGACGGGGTCGCACTCGGCAACCTGTTTAGAGTTCAAGTTTTTTAGTTTGCTTATAGAGTACTAACCTAAAAACTATTAGATAATTTACAACTTAAAAATTGGATTTATTTCGCGACTGAGACGAGGTTATCTAAAATTTCCGCCAGCATTCTGGTCTGGTTCTTTCTCTCAAATTGAGAAATATCATTCTGTCGGACGTTGAGTGACTGGTTTTTGAATTCGGAATAGCACTTAAAAATAGCCTGCTCGATTGCGCCGATCTTTTCATGGCTCACCGATTCTACTGAGCTATATTTTTCTAAAATTTCTGTTCCGGCAACACGCGGGCCGATGGCAAGAATCGGCTTGCGGGAGGCTAAGTATTCAAACGTTTTACCCGGAACAAAATCCTGGCTGGCCGAGTTCGACACCGGATACAACAAAACATCGGCTTTAACTATCCCTTCAAAAGCCTTCTGATGATCAAGGTATCCATCGTATTGAATAACGTCATTCAGATCCAATTGGCCTGCTAAAGATTTAACTGTACCGGTTAAATCGATGCCTATAAATTTGAACAAAATCCCTTTTCTCAGATCAGGTCGATGACTCAACAGGAGTGAAAGGCCGTTCAAAAAACTGCCCATTGGTGAAATGGCCGAAACAGTTCCACAATAAACAATGGTAAATTTATCGTTTGAGAAACTCGGTTGAATGTTTGGCAAATCTTCCGGATCAAAGCCATTTGGAATCGTATGAAATTTAGACGAGATATGCGAAGACCGGCTTTTAAAATCATCAAACATCGGCGAAGAAACCCCGATCACTTCATCCGCCGCCGCAAGCACACACCTCTGCCAAAACCGGTTCAACCACTTGTGAATTGCAGTCGGTTCTCCTTGAAAATTACCATTTGACCAACCATCTCTGAAATCGACAACCCAGGGAAGTCCTTTGATCTTTTTTAACAAAAGTCCGGCGAGTTGCAGTGAATGCGGCGGTGACGTCGTGAACACACAAGTTATATTTTCCCGATTGATTACTTTGATGGCCTTTAAAATTGCAAACGGCAACCAAAATATTTTGGTGTCCGGAATGAAAAAGGAAAAGACGATTTTCTTAAATGTTTGCCAGCTTCCGCTTGTCCAGTTTTTGTCATGGCCGGGTGAATTTGAGTTATGGGAAGCGAAGAATGACAGCAGGCGTTGCGGGTCAAGTGAACCCGTTCGAAAAACCTGGGCGTCTCTGACATCGTTTAAAAGTGATAGATCCTTTGCATAGTAAGCGATATCTTTTACGGTAATCACAAAAGGCGTCCAATTAAACTCAGGCAGGTATTTGACAAACTTTGCCGGACGCTGAGTTCCCCCCATCCCTAAAGGTGGGAAATAGTAGGCTAAAATCAGGACCTTTTTCAAATCCCTTTTAGAAACTTTTTTGTGATCTTCAGTCATCTCAAGCGGCGACGAGCGGTTTTTTCTGAACGAAAGTTGGAGAAGTTTGTTTCGGGTATTTCAGCAAAAGATAGATTGCCATAAGCGGCAAAACCGGCAGGAAATATTTTTCCCAAACCAGGTAAGAGAACGGCATGATTAAAAGAAAAGTCAAAATAGCCAGATCTATAAAAAGCAGAAAATCCAAATAAGGAGATTTAATTCTTTGATAGCAGTCCTTGATCATTGCCAAAACAATAGGCAGGCCTAAGAAGAAAAAAATAAAGAAAAAAATATGTTCGTATTGGGCTCCTAAAACTAACCGAACAAGTTTATGAAACAAGCCAACCGTATGAATATTCGCGTCTACCGCAGCAGTTGAAGGCGCAATGGGAAACACCCAATACAGCCAGGAAATGATAAAAGAAGTGATAAGAATTTTCTTATTCTTATAAATGTCCTTCCAGAAAAACAGAATCACGGGGAGCAAATAAATAGAAAACTGAGTGATATAAAGTATCAATGAATTTGGATGAAAGCCAAAACTCTCTTTCATGTAGAGAGCCTTTCGGGCGCTGTCGGGCGCTGGCCCCTGCCATAAAACAAAAAGTGAGAGCAGCGGCAAAAATGAAAGGAAAGCGGAAAACAACATTTTAATTGCGCGGCTCTCCCTTGTTTTTTGATAGTTGAACAAATAATATAGACCAGCCGCTATCGTAAGAAAAGCAAAATACTGCCTGGTCAGCAACCCAAAAACTGAAGCAATAGCGAAAAGCGCCGGAGATTCATTTTTGACCGCCAAACAGCAAATTATTAAAAAAAGAATGGCAAGCATGTCAGTAAAAACAAAAATGCTGAGCCCAACTATGTAGGGGTTCAAAATAAAAAAGCCGGTGGTGGCTAACGCAATTATAGATTCTTTGAAAATGGAAAAGAGCAAATAATGAAAGGAGACACACGTGAACAAAGCAATGATGATCGAAAGAATACGCAGATTTTGTATTTCAAAGCCAAAAACTTTGCCCCACAAAGCATACAAAACAAACGGCAGCGGAGTAGACATTTCATTGTAACTCTTGAGCGTGTTCAGGCTGATCTCGTTGCCAAAATAGCGAATGGTTTCGGCAAAATGGGCTTCGTCTCCCCAGTAGGGACGGTTGATTCCGATTACGATCATGGCGCCTGCAAAGACAAGCAAAAAGGTCAGCAGTTGCAACAGTGATTTTTGATAGGTGTTTAACTGCATTCGTCGTTCAATTTAATCAAAAAAATGTCAGAGTTCACACGATCACAACTTCTCTCGGAAAAGGCGTCAAATTCTCAAATCCATCACGGGTGATTACAAAATCATCTTCGATACGAACCCCGCCTATTTCCGGATTATAAATCCCAGGCTCAAGGGTGATGACATTGCCCGTCTCGATGGGATCTTTGCTCTGCTCACCGATTCGGGGCAATTCGTGGACATCCAATCCCAAGCCATGTCCCAGAGAATGCTGAAAGAAGTCACCGAAGCCCTGTTCTTTAATGTAATCTCTGGCAACTTGATCTAACTGCTTGCCGGTGAGCCCGGGTTTGGCTGCCGACTCTGAAATTTCTAATGCTTTCAAAACCACGTCCGCAATTTCCTTTTGTTTTGCGGAATATTCCCCCAAGACAACTGTGCGGGTAATATCCGCGGCGTACCCCCCTACAACTGCTCCGAAATCGATGATGACCAAATCACCGTGCTCTAATTTTTTAGCTGAAGAAATGCCATGGGGTAAAGCAGAACGCTTGCCGCTGGCAACGATTGGTTCAAACGGATCGGTTTCGCTGCCATGTTTTTTCGCGCGGTAAGACAATTCCGCTGAGATATCCAATTCACTTACGCCAGGCTTAAGCAAAGGGATGACCGCTTCCAAAACTTTACCGCAAATCGCGCCCGCCTTTTTCACATTCTCGACTTCTTCCGCATCTTTAACGCTGGCGATTTTTTCAACGATTCGTTCCGAACCGATGAGTTTGGCTTGAGGTAAGGTCTTCTTCAATTGCATAAAGTCCTTAACTTTTAAATGCATGGATTCAAAACCCAGTTTTACTCCGGCGTGAATTTCTCTAATCTTTTTCAGTTCCGCGATAAGATTTTTTTGGGCGATAATGATTTCGGCGTTTTGGACTTGCTGGCGGGATTGCTGAGTGTACCTACGGTCTGTAATGAAAAAGGAAGTGTCGGGGGTGATCAGAGTCATCGCATTCGATCCGGTGAAGCCAAACAAATACCGGACATTTACAATGGAGGAAACTAAGAGGGCATCGAGCTTGTGGTGGGCAATTCGATCTTTGACCCGCTCGAGTCTAAGATGCATCCTTGACTTCAGCTAACTTCTGTTTCAAATGATCTATCTTTTTTAGATAAAAATCATTTTCAGGGTGTTTCTTCAATAAGGTTTCAAAAACGTCGATGGCTTTAGTGTATTGTCCCTGGGCGGAATAAATCTCACCTAAAGTGGGAGTAACTATTTTATCACCGTTGGCTTTCCGGCGTTTGTTCGGCCTGGGGGCAGGTTCTTTCTCTGCAGGTTCTTTCTCTGCAGGTTCAGGTTCTTTAAAGTTTTGTTCTTGAAAATCAGAAGAATCTAACTGTTGGAAAGAGTCTCCCACATCCGACCGAGGTTCAAGCGGGAATCCGGAACCCTTAAATTCATCCAACTCTAAATCAGGTTCATTCTCAGGTTTTGGTGTCTCCTCTTCTTCTATTCTCAATTGGGCGAGGTAACTATCTGGATCATCTTCAAATTCAACGATAGCTTCCTCGTCTGACGATTCAACATCGAGGCTCATTTGAGACTCGCCGTTGTCTTCTTCAACAACTTCATCCTTGAAAATATCATCCAATATGTATGAGAACTCTTCAGCTTTCTCGTCGTCGATTTGAGTAACCTGACCCTCAATTGCAGATGTTTTCTGCTCAGTATCCTCCTGGATTTCCTCTTCCTCTTGGAACAGCATATCTTCTTCTTCGGGGCTTACCGGCATCGCTTCCATTAGATCACCCCCTACTTTTGTCTCGGCCAATTGAGATTCAAAAGAATCTAACTGATCTTCCCGAGCTGACTCTTGTTCTTCCGTCTCCGTTTCTGTCCCTTCAAGGATATAGTCTCCGACCATACTGCGAGCCACTTCATCGAGGGGATCAATCTGTAGAATTTTCTTGTAGCTCGTTTCGCAGGTATTTTCCCAGCCAATTTCTTTCATCAAATCGCCGTAATATTTATGGGCGGCGAGAAATTTGGGATCGAATAAAAGAACGCGCTTAAATTCTTTTTCAGCGAGCTCGTATTTCTTTTTAGCAAGATAACATTTGCCGAGAATAAAATGGCCTGTGGCATAAAATGGGTGTTTTTTTATTCCATCTTCACAAAGTTCAGTCGCAATATCGACTTTATCCAACTCCAAATAAGTATCGGCCAGGCGGGCAAAAATGACGGATCCAGGATTCTTCTCGAAAAATTTCTCTAAAAATTCGGTATCTGTTTCGTTTTCTTTCAGCATGATAGTTACTCATCAAACGATAATATGCTCAAATTTAAGCAATCTAAAGAGTCTAATGCAATAATTTTCTACCACCCGGACACAGATCGATTTAGAACTTCTGTTGCTATCTTAGCGATCGCCTCATCGATTCCTGTTTCGCGAGACTCTTCATCCGGATTAAACGTTCCCCATTCTGTGATCTCTTCTTCCCAGATTATTTTGCGTTTCTTCAGGTCCTCGTATTTTATGTTGACTGTGATGAAAACCTTAATATCTCTAACAGATTCATCTCTGGTAAATGCGCCTGCCTGGTCATCAACTTTAACGATCCTCCCCTCAATTAGAGAATCTGCGTTTCGCCGATCCGTCAAGCGAAGTGTATTGTCCCGGGTAAATTGGTCAATCACTTCATCAGTAAGCTTTTCTTTGATGCCAAACTCTGAAGTCTGATCCTGGAAAATAGGTACGGCAACCGTTTTTAAATGTGACGCGCCGGAACTGGAAAAAGAATAAGGCCCACACCCGGATTGAAATACAAGTATCGCACCGAAGATTAAGAAAGTTTCAAAACAGAATAGCGTTTTTTTTCTAAAATGGCAACTCATATTCTTTAATTTTTCTGTAAAGAGTTCTTTCACTGATACCCAGGGATTTAGCTGCTTTACGTTTGCTGCCGTTAAGTCTCTCTAACGCACGATTGATCTTGTACCGTTCCACGTCTTCTAACGACGATTCATCAAGATTAAATTCTTGTGAATTCTCATTATTTTTGACGATTTCCGGTTCACGAGGAAGCACTTCTGAATAAACGGGCAAAGATTTCGGACGGCTGTCGGAATAGTTCGATTGATACAAATCCTCTCTCAATTGTGTAATTTCAGATTTCAAATCCAGCAGGGCGCGGTAAATAAACTCGCGTTCCACCTGTTCCGAAGAACGGTGAGTGGGCACAGGTAAGTTTCGGCCCACATTGTTGTCGAATTTAACATACTTGTCCAAAGCCAGCTCGTCAACTTTTTTCCCTTTTTCCAGGACGATAATACTTTCCACCAGATTTTTCAACTCGCGGACATTTCCAGGCCAGGTGTGGTTTTCAATCATTCTTAATGCAGAATCTGTAAACCCATCAAATTCAATATGATTTTGTTTGCAGAATTCGCTGGAAATTTTCCTAACCAGCAATTGTATATCTTCTCGTCTTTCTCTCAGAGGAGAAATTCGGACATGGAATGCATTTAAACGGTAATATAAATCATCCCGGAATTCGCCGGTTTTAACCGCTTTTTCCAGATCCTTGTTTGTGGCTGCAATCACGCGTACATCGACGTGGTGAACGCGAACACCGCCAACCCGCATAAAGTCCTTATTTTCAAGAACGCGCAGCAGCTTAACCTGGGTCGCGAGCGGCATCTCGCCAATTTCGTCTAAAAATATGGTGCCGGTATCGGCCAACTCGAAGTAGCCCTTTCGCGCGCCGATTGCCCCGGTGAAAGCGCCTTTTTCGTGACCAAAAAGCTCAGACTCTATAATTCCTTCGGGGATGGCGCCGCAATTGACGACGACCAGGGGATTGTCTTTACGACGGCTTTGGGCGTGAATTGCCTGAGCGACCAACTCTTTTCCTGTGCCGCTTTCCCCCATAATAAGGACGGAAATATCGGTGGGTGCAACCTGCTTGATCGTCAGCAGAATTTGCTGAATCGAAGGGGACTGTCCGATTATGCCAAAATTATCATCCATCTGATCGTGGTCTATTTTGACGTTAAGTCAACTTGAGCGATGTTTCAATCACGAAGCAGTGCAGGATTCTAAACCAGGGGTGAAGAACGAAGTCACCAAAGAGTGTCTCAGAAATTTAAAACCGCTCCTTGCTTATTCGCTCTTCGAGAAAGACGCTCAAGTCATTTCTTTTTCTTTAAAGTATTCTACGGTATTTTTTAACCCTTGGTTCAATTCTACCTCAGGTTTCCAGCCGAGAATTCGTTCTGCTTTTGCAAAAGACAGACAACTGCGCATTTGTTCTCCCGCTTTGGCGGGTCCGTGAAATTCTTCCACGTTTGCGCCTGTGTACTCATTTAACAATCGATACAACTTATTCACATCCGCTTCTATTGAGGTTCCAATGTTAAAAATATCGCTCTTCTCATAATCTAAAGCCAGAACGCTAGCACGTACCAAATCACCGACATAAACATAATCGCGGGTTTGTTTGCCGTCACCGTTTATGATCGGCTGTTCACTGTTTTGTAAAAATCTTTCAGAAAAAATAGCCACCACTCCAGCTTCTCCGTGAGGATTTTGTCTGGGGCCGTATACATTTGCGTATCGTAAAATAACGTGAGACAATCCATGAACTTCTTTATAATAATGAATGTATTTTTCACCTGCCAGTTTTGTAATGCCATAAGGTGAAATAGGCCAGGTCGGATGTTTTTCGTCGGCAGGGAAATAGTCTTGTTCGCCGTAAATTGCGCCGCCGGTCGACGCAAAAATAATTTTTTTTACTTTCGTCCGAACGCAATTCTCGAGTAAGTTTAGCGTACCAATGATATTGATTTGAGCATCGAACTTTGGATCTGCAACCGATTTTCGGACGTCCATTTGGGCAGCATGATGATTGACGACATCGAACTGACCGTTCGAGAAGAGTTTTTCAATGCGGTCATCCTGGATATTTAATTCGGTAAATTCTGCTTTCGGGTTCAGGTTTTCTTTCCGGCCCGAGGAAAGATCGTCCACGACCCTAACTTCATGCCCCAGATCGATATAGGCATCAACAATATGAGATCCAATAAAACCAGCTCCCCCAGTCACCAAAATTTTCATTTGAAAATCCCTTTCAAATTAGTTAATAAGTTTGTTTTGCAACTTTTAGATTTTACGGTTTTAAATGACGCAGTGCTTTCATGCCGATGTCACGTCTGTAATAAGCTTTGTCAAATGTAATTTTTCGTACCGCCCAATACGCCTTTTCGCGCACAGAATGAAAATCAGCGCCGACGGCGGTTACCCCTAAAACTCTACCGCCATTCGAAACGACTTTACCGCTTTCCGTGTTTTTCGTCCCGGCCTGAAAAATTTCGACATCCGCTCCAAACTTTTTTTCCAGTCCGAAAATTTCTTTTCCTTTTTCATAATCTGCAGGATAGCCCCCGGAAGCGATCACTACACACATCGACCATTTATCCGAAAGCTGAATATGGGCATTAATATTTTTGCCGGTCGCTATTCTTAACATCATTTCGACCAGATCAGAGTCAATTAAAGGCAAAATCGCCTGAGCTTCCGGATCGCCGAATCTGCAATTAAATTCTACGACTTTAGGACCCTCTGCTGTGATCATTAAACCCGCATATAAAACACCGCGGTACGGACGGCCCTCTAAAGCCATCGCCTTAACTGCCGGTTCAAAAACTTCTTTGCAAATGCGAGCGAACATTTTTTCGGTAATAACTGGGGCCGGTGCATAGGCTCCCATGCCGCCGGTATTCGGTCCTTCATCATTATCAAAAATGGCCTTGTGATCTTGCGCTGAAGGTAAATAAGCTATGTTTTTGCCGTCCGTGAAACCCAGGATTGAAGCCTCCTCCCCTTTCATGAATTTCTCGATGAGAACTTTATTCCCTGAGTCACCGAAGATTTTTTTAATCATGACTTTACTAATTGCGGTTAGCGCCTGGGCTTCTGTTTCGCAAATAAATGTGCCTTTACCAGCGGCCAGGCCGTCGGCTTTAACGACTGCCGGGTACTCTATTTCTTTCAAATAGCTCTTGGCGTCATCGAACCGATCAAAGACAATGCAATCTGCAGTAGGTATTTTATATTTGTCGAGGATATATTTTGAAAAGGCTTTACTTCCTTCTATCTCAGCAGCTTTTTGGGACGGACCAAATATTTTCAATCCTTGCGACTCAAACTCATCTACAATGCCAGCGACAAGTGAATCTTCAGGGCCAACCACAGTGAGATCAATCGACTTTTTACGTGCAAAATTTAATAATCCGTCTATGTCATTCTGTTTAACATTAACGCATTCAGCTAATTCCCCGATTCCTGGGTTACCGGGAGCGCAATATATTTTTTCAACAAGCGGACTTTGGTTGATTTTCCAAACCAATGCGTGTTCACGCCCGCCACCGCCGACAACCAGAATAGTCATTTTCGCCATCTACTCTCTCTTTTAATACGATTTTCTTCTAAATAAATCTTGAAAACAAAACAAAAAATAATATGAGGATTATTGACGCATTTAGAAAATTAATAGTTTTGGATAGTTGTTCCGTCTTCTTACTCATTATTTTCGAAACTTCATGAAACTTGACTAAGTATCTCATTTAAAATTTTTGATGTTGATAAATCTTCGTACTCTTTGAGTAAATTCGTTTTCTGCATTTTTGTGATATGTTCAAAATAAAAAAGTGAATACTCCAGTTTTGAATAATCTTTAGCTACCCTTGGCTTAATAACCGCGAAGATGACAAAATATATCTGATACAATAATACGACAATAAGTGCTGAGCCAGAAAGAAACGTTGAAGCTGATAATAAAATTGTCCTGATCTCAGCTAAATAATAAATATTAACGAAAGTTAGACCTTTTAGAGAATTCAATTAACGCCGTGAGATTCCCTGGGTTTCGTCATCCGCGGTGATTAAAAAAAGAGATCTAATTTTGCTTTTGAAATCCTTGTTTACTCTCTCCAAAACAGCCTTGAACTGCTTTTGGACCTCGCCGCGTTCTTTTGGAGTCAAAGCGCGCGAAGCGACAAGATCGCCAATTAGCGCAACATAGTTTTGATGCTTCTTTTTAGGCATTACTCCACGCGTATTTCTTTTTACCGGTCAGGCGGTCTAGTTCATCACGCAATTCTGCGGCCCTTTCAAATTCCAGCTTTCGTGCGCATTCCAGCATTTCTTTTTCAAAACGATCTAACATTTCTTCTTTTTCTAAAGGAGAAAGCTTTTTCCAATTGGTCTCGCTAATACCTGTGCTTCTACCCTTGCCCCATTTTGAGGACTTAACATCCGCGACCCGCGTCGAGCTCATAACCTGTTCATAGGATTTATAAACCGATTTCGGTATGATACCGTGCTCTTCATTATATTTGGCTTGAATTTTCCGGCGACGATTTGTCTCTTCGATAGTGCTTTTCATAGAATCGGTCATTCGATCGCCATAAAAAATAACTTTGCCGGCCACATTCCGCGCCGCCCGACCCGAGATTTGCATCAACGAACGTGCAGAACGAAGGAAACCCTCCTTGTCAGCATCCAAAACTGCAACTAGAGAGACTTCGGGTAAGTCCAACCCTTCACGCAGTAAATTAACTCCCACTAAAACATCGAACTCGCCCAGGCGAAGATCCCGCAAAATTTCAACGCGCTTTAAAACATCGATTTCGGAATGCAAATAGCGGACGCGAACATTCATCCCCGCTAAATAGTCCGTCAAATCTTCGGCCATTCTTTTAGTCAAAGTCGTAACCAGAACTCTGTCTTCCCGCTTGACGCATTCACGAATTTCAGCGATCAGGTCATCGATTTGCTGCTTGACCGGTTTAACAAAAATTTCCGGATCCATAAGCCCGGTCGGGCGGATGATTTGCTCGACCACAACCCCTTTGCATTTCTCAAGTTCGTAGTCAGCCGGCGTAGCGGAAATAAAAACCATCTGGTTCATCATACCATTAAACTCTTCAAAGGTCAGGGGGCGGTTATCCAAGGCCGAGGGTAACCGAAATCCATGTTCTACCAAAGTTTCTTTACGCGACCGATCGCCGTGATACATCGCATTCACCTGCGGAATGGTAGCGTGCGATTCATCAATAATTGTCAAAAAATCCTTAGGAAAATAATCGATTAATGTATAAGGTCTTTGGCCCTCTTTCCGCCCGGACAGGTGGCGCGAATAATTCTCGACGCCATTGCAATGCCCCAATTCCTGCAGCATTTCCAGATCGTACCTCGTTCTCATTTCCAGGCGTTGAGCTTCAACAAGTTTCTCTTGTGAGCGAAAAACCGCAAGTCTTTCGGCCAATTCTTCCCGGATAGCAACTATCGCACTTTGGATTTTTTCCTGTGAGGTCACAAAGTGTCTGGCCGGATAAATTCCCGCGGTCTCCTGAGTAGAAAGAATCTCGCCGGTTAACGTGTTAACCACGCTAATTTGCTCAATTTGATCGCCAAACAATTCAATGCGCAGGGCTTCCTGCTCATAGGCGGGAAAAATTTCCACGACGTCGCCGCGCACTCGAAAAGTTCCGCGGCTGAATTCAAAATCATTGCGGGTATAATAACTGTCAACGAGTTGTGTTAAAATCTGGTTTCTTTCGATTTTCTGGCCGCGCTCCAAGATCAGCAGCTCATTCTTATAATCTTCTGGATTGCCTAAGCCGTAAATGCAGGAAACAGAAGCCACAATTACCACATCGTCTCTCGACAAAAGCGAACTGGTTGCTTTCAACCTAAGCCGGTCAATTTCCTCATTAATCGACGTATCTTTTTCAATGTAAGTGTCAGAGCTTGCCATATAGGCTTCAGGCTGGTAATAATCATAATAACTGATAAAATACTCGACGGCATTATTTGGGAAAAAACCTTTAAATTCTCCGTAAAGCTGGGCTGCAAGAGTTTTATTATGTGAAATGATCAGGGCCGGCTTACCAATTTCGGCGATGGCATTAGCTATGGTAAAAGTTTTACCACTGCCCGTTACTCCGAGAAGCGTCTGAAATTTATCTCCACGCCGCAGGCCTGCTATTAACTCTTCGATTGCCCGGGGCTGGTCACCGGTTGGTTTAAAATCAGCTTTAAGATAAAACTTCGCCATAGCAAAAAATGTTATAACTTGTCATAAGAGCAATTAAATTGTGTAAAATATAAGCAGGGAGTGCCAAAATGTCAAGGTTAAAACCAGAATCTGAATTAAATTGAATTATAACCTCGACCCTGGCCATTTGCTAATCATCAACTTAAAAATTCTCAACTTAGAAATGCCTTGCATATTATGCAAAATCGAATTATATTATTCGGCTAAAAAATAATCGTTTATGAAGGAGATTTTGTGATATGGCAGTACTGAGTCAAATGCGTGATAGATCTGCAGTGATTCTTGTTGTTTTACTGGTACTTTTTGTGTTAAGCATGGCAATAGGAGGGTTAGTTGGTGGTGCAGACATTATCGATATAATTACAGGGAAAAACCCCAATATTCTCGGCGTTATTAATGGGACGGAAATAACCTATACACAATTTAATCAAGCCTATATAAATGAACTAAATGCATACCGGCAGCGCACAGGCACTGAACCTGCCGAGAGTCAAATCGGTTTTGTAAGAAACCAGGTCTGGGAAGTTTTTGTGCAAGACATTTTGGTTAAAAAAGCTATCCAGGAAAAAGGGTTAGCGGCGACCGATCATGAAATCCTATGGCGCATCCGCAATAATCCACCAGAGGACATAAAAAGGAATCCGAGTTTTCAAAATGACCAAAGGCAATTTGATATGGCGATGTGGCAGAGCGCATTAAATGACCCTAATTATCCAGACCAGGTATGGTTGCAAGTAGAGGCCCATTTAAGACAACGCCTTCCCTATGAAAAATTACAACAGCAATTACAAGCGGGCGTTCGCATTACTGAGGATGAGATAAAAAGAGAATATCTAAAACAAAACCAAACTGTCAAGGTCAACTACGTGTTCATCGATCCACAAAAAATTGCTGACAAAGATATTAAAATAAACGACGATACGCTCCGCGACTATTACAAAAACAACAAAGATGAATTCAAAGAGGAAGAGAAAAGGCAAATTCAGTATGTCGTCTTCCAGACCAAAGCAACGACAAAAGACAGCAGTGAAATCCGAGCACTCGCCGATGACATTCTTCAGCGAATCAAAGACGGAGATGATTTTGGAGAACTAGCTGAGATCTACTCCGAAGATCCTGTGAGTAAGGATAAGGGTGGGGCTCTTGGATTTTTTGCAAAAGGTGATATGGTGAAGGCCTTTGAAGATGCAGCTTTCTCAGGTAAGCCGGGGGAAACTGTAGGCCCGATTCAAACGCAGCATGGTTTGCACATTATCAAAGTCGAGGAAAAGAAGACTGAAAACGGCGAAGAGAAAGTCAATGCGCGGCATATCCTGTTCAAATTTACCGCTTCAAGAGAAACATTGGATAAAGCACGAGATGATGCAGAATATTTTGCTGAGCAGGCATCAGAAGTTCCTTTTAAGGAATTGAGCAAAAATATTGGACAGACACCGCAAGGATCGACATTTTTTATCAAGGGAAATGGCTTTGTTCCCGGCATTGGTTTAAACAAAAGGGCAAGCGGCTTTATATTCTCAGGCAAGATAGGTGAAACGGGTGACGTTGTGGAATCCCCTCAAGGTTTATTTGTGTTCAAAATTTCCGGAATTCAAGACGAACGCACCAAGCTTTTTGATGAAGTGTCGGCTATTATAAAAAACAAACTCAAACGAGAGAAACAAAACGCACTTGCTGCAATGAAAGCACAAAAAATTTATGAGAAAATCAATAGTGGCACCTCATTCGAAACCATTGTAGCGGAAGATAGTCTGGAAATTAAAGAAAGCACAGACTTTTCAAGAACCGGGTATGTTGCTGGCGTAGGGCGCGAACCCAAATTTATCGGGGCGGCATTCTCTCTTGATGTCAGTGGGGATGTTTCAAAGCCTGTGTTGGCAACTCGCGGCTGTTATTTAATTCAGCTGGCTCAAAAAAAGGCATTCGATGAAGCAGATTTTAATAAGCAAAAAAAACAGATCGCATCACGATTACTGCAACGCAAACAAAGCCAGGTTTTTGCAAATTGGTACACTGAAGCGAAAGCTAACGCGGATATTAAAGATTTTCGAAGCAGGTTCTTTTAGCTCTTGATTATGGAAGAATCGCGTAGAAAAGCCGCTTGAAAATAAGGGGCTTTCTTTAATTCAAAGTATCTTGTTCTAATGGCAAGTAGACTATAAATTCTGAGCCTTTATCTTTTTCACTCTTGACCTTTACTCCACCCCCATGTGCCTCCACAATGGCTCGGACTGAAGTCAGGCCAAGTCCCAAACCGCCCCCCATAAATTTATTTTTGCTTGAACTATGGTAATTGCTGTCTTGTATTTCAAAAAATTTTTCAAAAATCTTGCCCTGATCCGAAAGCTCGATACCAATGCCGTTATCCCGGACATTTATAACACAATACTCTCCCTCCACTTCCGTACTCACTTTAATTTCCCCGCCGTCCTGAGTAAACTTAATCGCGTTTTGCAGCAATTCCCGCAAAACACTTTTAATCTGACTTTGGTCTACATGAATTGACAAACCGGTCATGGCACTCTTAAATTCTAAAAGCTGCTCTCTTTTTATTGTAAAATGCTTGTACTCCTGTACAATTTGCTTAATTAAACCATTTATTTCAACCGGTTCCGTCTTCAGGTTCAGTTTTCCATTTTCAGAATTACTGAGATTGTGCATCTTCGTGACAATTTCTTCCAACTCATCGACGGCATTCAAAATAATTTCCATACATTGATCTCTTTCAGAGGCGGAAAGCTGTTGACCCTCTTCATCATTTATAATGCCCAAGTACCCTTTCAAATGACTGACCGGAGTTCTAAGTTCGTGGCTGGTTATCGCCACGAATTTATCTTTCATTTCTTGCAGTTCAACCAACTTCTGGTTGGCAAAACGCAACGCTTTATTTTCTTTGCCTAATTGCACTTTTTCTAAACATCTGTCAGCCACTACTCGAATCTGATCGGGCTTAATCGGCTTAAGGATGAAATCGTAGGCGCCTTTTTTCATGGCGTCAATAGCGCTCTCAATAGTCGCGAAAGCTGTCATTATCACAACTTCAAGGTGTGGGAAATCACGCTTGATTGCTTGCAGCAATTCCAAGCCATCCATCATCGGCATTTTTATATCCGTGAAAACGATTTCGTAAATCCCTTCACGAATATGATCGAGCGCATCTATGCCGTTTTCAGCTAACCCCACATGGTAGCCTTTTTTCTCGAGGCTTCTAAAACAAATGTTCCGAATGACTTCTTCATCATCCACAATCAAAATATTTTTTTTAACCTCTAGCATTCTTAATCTATTCTCAACTAATCATTGACGGATTTGTTTTCCAGGTACAGCAAATTTTGAAATTTATATACCAATTTCTCCAAACGCCCGGCTTGTTTTTCAATTTCAACAATATCATCATAAATGGCATCGCTTTCTTTTAGATCCTCTTTAATTAATGCACAGTAGCCCGTAATTCCTGTTAATGGTTGATTTAATTCATGACCTACCGAACTTGCCAATTCGACCATAGACCTCAACTTTTCTTTTTCTTCAATTTCAACCAACTGTTCGCAGTTTTCTAACGCCAGGCCGAATTGAGTTGCAACGATAGACATCAAAAAGGCATCGCGTTCAGTAAACAAATCCGCGTTAGCACCTGTCATATTTATCAGGCCGAAGACATCATCATTTGTGATGATGGGGGTAACCATTCGGGATTTTGACAAGATTCGATTTTCGCTTAAACAAATCTCTTCATTTTTATTCAAAGAAAAGATTTTTTTCTGAGCTAAATTACTATATACTGTTTCTATTCTGCAAATAGCGAGACTAACAATTTCGTCCTCTTCTGATTTAAAAACGCTTTTTTCAAATTGGCTCTCATTGGTCGTAAAAATCCAATTCACCGTATCTGATTTTGCTTTATAAAAGCCGGCCTGAAATGAATCGAATCGGATCACCTCATTTAATAATGAAGAAATCTTCCGAAAAACTTCAGTCAAATCACCGATGGATTCCAGAGATTTAAAAATCAGGTTTATGATGTAGAGGTGTTTGCTCAAACTCTCACTTTGATTTCACCAAACGACTCTCATTAAAATGTGCAATTAGCAACCCAAGTAAAAATCAACTAAGAAGTCTTATTTTGTTTTTAAATGGGGTTTGTTCTTCAAGTCATCGGCAGAATTTGCTTTTTTCTAAAACCGCGTAACCTGATTCAGAATAGAGATCGTTAGGAGTAAATTGTGTGAACTGAATCACCGGATCAAGCCAAGACTACTTATCAATAAACAGAGCTGCAACAAATCCAGCCTTCTATAGTCTAAGAAATTGTTTGATTTAAAGTGTCAATGTCTTAAATTCTTGGTAGTACTTCAGAATATGCGGAATATAATTACTAGTTTCAGACCAAAGAATGCCATCAGCTTTATCGTTTGCTATCCAGATAGCAGCTCTTTTTTCACCACCATTATAAGCTGCCAGGCCACCCTCCAAATCATACATATTTATGAAAGTTGACAGCATTCTACTGCCGATTCTGATATTGTAAATTGGGTTAAAAAGGATTTCCTCGGGCGAGGTCCAGGTGACACCTTCATAATGGGCAATCCACAATCCTAAAGCGGGCATGACCTGCATTAATCCCATGGCGCCGGATTCTGAAACTATCTCGGCCTCCCAAGTGCTGCCGCTTTCGTGAGTAATTGTTGCGCAGATCAAATCAACATCGAGGTTTGTGTATTTAACGTTCATATTATAAATTTCGTCAGCAATTTCGTATTTAATCCCGGAAGGCATACTCGGGTTGTATTTGTCTATAATTTTCATGATTTTTTGGATATTGTACTGACGCACGCTATCTACATTCATTGCGGCCCGAATATCCTGCAGTGATTTTTCTAAAACCCTCAACTTCGAATTTTCTTGAATCGTATTGACGCCAAAAAAATTATAAGAAAACAAGAAAATTATTGCCAAAGCGAGTGCTAAAAAACTTCCCCTGAATATTATGTTTTTAAAAGTAGTTTTTGGTTCTGCTGAGTTGCGGACCATCCAAGCTCTCCTGCTTAATCAGTTGTGAATAAAAAATCAATCCGTGGATTAGGGTGCAATATATTTTAGCTTATGCCAAAGAGTGGTCTTTGAGATCCCAAATTTCCTGGCGGTTCTTTTTTATTGCCATTCATCCGCTCTAAGGTTTCTATAATTATCTTCTTTTCGGTTTCCGCCAACTTCACTTGCTTCGGGTTCTCAAAATCAGTTTCTGTTGCCGGATCTCAAGCAGTGAAAATTCCGGCATAATTTCATTTTCGGAACTTAAAGTGACTGCTCTTGCAATCGCGTTTCAACCTCCCTGACGTTACCGGGCCAATTATAATTTATCAAAATGGCAGATGCTCTTTTAGGAATAGATTTAGCCGCATACCCATTTTTCTTGCCATGTTTTCCGATAAAATGCCCGACTAAATATGGAATATCTTCTTTTCGTTCTCGGAGCGTTGGAACGGAAATTGGGATAACGTTTATTCGATAGTACAAATCTTCTGTAATTTACCCCGCTTAACTTTATCCACCCATAGCTGATTGGTTTCGGCAAGAAGCCTGACGTCAAGTTTTCTCGTCAAGTTTTCACCAATTCTTCTTATTTCTTTGTTCTGCAGGAACCTCTAATATTAGGCTTAGTTATTATCTTGGCTTGAGATATTGTTTTCCAATTTCAAATGGTTCTTTATTTCTTCGATAGATCTCTTAACCACCTTATGCAGACTCCGACTTATTGCTTTTACAATTTCGATATGTTCTTTTTTTTCTATTAAAGTTTTTTCCGAGAGCGACTTTTTCCAAACAATTTCGAGATCCGTGTTCTGCAATTTAAATTCTATGGTAACCAGCCCATACCAGCTGTCTCCCTCATCCCACTCCTCAAACGCTTGAATTTCTCCCTTAAGCGTGTAATCACTTTTTGTGACGGAAGGCATACTAACGACATTCGCAAATATCCCGCTTGCCTGATACTGCTTTAAGACTTTTTCGGTGACAATTTTCTTTGGCGCAGCAATCCATCTCCGGTAATGATAAAACTGAACCTGGTAGGGTGACTGCCGATAAACAATACGATCTCCCTCATAAAGAACATCCGCATCAAACTGGCTGATGCCAAGTGTGAAAGGAATTGCTTGGTTCCCGTTGCGTAAGTCCTCGATTTGATAATCGACGCGGTAATAAAAAGTCTGGGGCACACTGCCGCAATTGGCAAGTAACCCTAAAACGACAAAACATGCGGTTGCAATCTTGGTTTTGTTCATTCACGAACCCTTTAATTTATTTTAACCATTTAAGGCATCTTTCTTTCCGGAGGCGCTGCTTTTCTCACTAAAAGCCATGGCCGTTCTTTTACGATTCTAGTAAACTCTTCCAAATTTTGAGAAGCAAATTGAAAATTTTCCATAATATCCACTATACTTGTCCCATTTGAAGAAACCACACCTTGAAATTCACTTACTAAATTTTGAATCGCAGTTATTAAGACCCGCGCTTCTTCAGTTGTGGTTTCAACGTTTTCGAGTGATTTTTCAAGAACGCCCCTGGCCATCAATTCATCTAAACTTTTGCCAACCGCTGCAAAACGGTCAGTCAATATTTCCAGGTTGGTTGATAATTTTAAAAAACTTTTTCGGCCTTCACTTGAAAGTGAATCCATGTTTGCCATCATTGAAGAGAAATGCTGACGGTTTTTATCCCCTAGCAGGGCGTTGAGACCATCCATCATTTCCTGCAGTTGATCACTCACCTCAGAAAGTGGTTCGGCCATTTGCATAAAATTCAGCACTTCCTTGCTTTTCAAAACGCTGCCCGGTTGGAGAAGAGGAGCGCCGGGGGTACCGCTCGAAATTTCAATATGCTGATCAGCCATGAGTCCAATGGAGGTAACAAAGGCTTCTGAGTCAATCCGAACAGGTGCTTTCTTGGCCACTTTTATTTTCAGGCCGATGCCGGACTTTTCGTTATCAGGCAAAGCGATTTCTGAAACCGTGCCGACATCCATGCCGCCATATTTTACCAAAGAACCTCGATCAATACCGCCAATATTATTTAAGTAGATCTGGTATTCGTTGGTTTCCTCGCCAAAACTAATCCCAAAGATGGCGATTAAGAATATAATTAGAAAGGTTGCACCAAAAAAAATGGTTGCCCCGACTTTGATTTCATTCGCTTGAAAATCCATAATGTGTTTTAAGCCTTTCCAAATAATGAACTAACTTGTCTTTCCCTGGCCAATTCTTCATCATCCGGTTCTCTATTGAAAAACTGCCGCATCAGCGGGTTATTTTGACTTTTTAATTCTTGGAGCGTCCCTATGGCCATAATTTTTCCTTCATGCATCATGGCGACTCGATCGGCAATTATTGCCACTGAAGCCAACTCATGGGTCACCACAACAATGGTCATTTTGAAAGCTTTCTTCAGTTCAAGAATTAACCGATCCAGGCCAGCCGCGACTACCGGGTCCAGGCCGGCCGAGGGTTCATCACAAAACAGGATATCCGGATCCATAGCGATCGCCCTTGCTAACCCGGCACGTTTTTTCATCCCGCCCGACAGCTGGGAAGGTTTGAAATCCTCGAAGCCGGACAGGCCAACCAGGCCCAACTTCATGTTCGTCATGATATTGATGGTGCTTTCTTCCAGCGGAGTATGTTCCCGCAGAGGAAGTGCAACATTATCTCCAATGGTCATTGAATTAAACAAGGCCGAGGATTGAAACAGCATGCCTAGTTTTTTTAAAATTTCCGTTTTCTCATCCTCATCCATCGAGGTAATATCCTGACCTTTAACAATAACTTGACCGCTGGTCGGCTGTGAAAGTCCGATGAGATGCCGCAGCAACGTGCTCTTCCCACATCCGGATTTACCAAGAATGGCGATTGACTCGCCTTTAAAAATTTCCAGGTTAACACCATTCAACACTGTCCTGGTACCATACTTTACCACCAAATCCTTTACCTTGATAATGGGTTCCTGCATTTTAGAAACTCGCAAAAAATAGTCCGGTAAAAAATACGTCGGCGGCAATTATTAAAAAAATGGACGTGACAACAGATTTGGTTGTAGATTTTCCCACACCCTCCGCACCTCCCTCAACATTAAGCCCTTCATAGCAGCCGATGACGGCAATAATCAATGCAAAAAAAACACTCTTCACTATTCCGCCAAATACATCTATGAACTCAAGAGCAGAAACTGTTTGATTAACATATCGAACGCTAGCGATATCCAGCGTCGCCATAGAAATCACATAACCGCCGAGAACACCGATGAAATCTGCTATTATTGTGAGACAGGGCAGCATGATAAGCATGGCTAATGTTTTTGGAACGACTAAATAACTTATGATATTCAGCCCCATCGTTTTCAACGCGTCAATTTCTTCCGACACTTTCATTGTGCCGATTTCTGCGGTAATTGCTGAACCGCTTCGTCCGGCAATAACAATTGCGGTTAGAAGCGGGGCGAGCTCCCTTGTAATTGAGACGGCTGTTAAATTTGCCACATAAATTGTAGCACCGAATTGCTTGAGCTGATAGGCTGACTGCATCGCAATGATAAGACCAACAAAAAATGCGATTAAACAAACAATGGGCAAGGATTCATAGCCCGTCCTGACCATCTGTACCAAAGTGCTTTCCCATCTGATAGGTTTTCCTTTAAATGGCGCTACAAATATCCAGTAAAACGTATCAGAAACAAGACTGGAAATGCGGCTCACATGACCAAAAAACGAATTTGCACCCCGGCCAATACTACCAAAGATTTTGATTACAATTTCCATATTCAAAAACTTTTCTTTGCATCTTCAATTGATTCATATATATCAAATACTTTGTCTAATCTACTGAGCTCAAAGACGTTCTTAACCGCATCACGCAAATTTGCTAATTTTAGTTTCCCTTCATATTTACTGACTTGCTGCAGAGCCTCCACCAGGGTAGCCACGCCGGAACTGTCCATGTATTTTACTCTTGCTAGGTCTACAAGAATGGCCTTATTTTGAGCCTTGGTCATTTCCAGAAGCGCCTTGCGCAAAGCGGGTGACGAATACAGGTCTACCTCACCATCAATTTCTATTATTGCAATAGAATCCTGGCTTTTGGTTTTTACGTCTAACATTATTTCTCCTTCTTCCCTGGCAAATACTTAGCCATTGTGAGCTGATTTCCCACCTCAAAAGAATTATCATAGTTAACCACATCCATTGTACTTTTTATGAGATGAACTCCCAGGCCACCCGGCCGTATTTCATTTAGATCTCGTGACTTAATTGTTTCCGGATCCACTTTCTCGCCAAAATCCCGCAAAACAATTTCCAGTCTGTCTTCAAGAATCCTGAAATTGACAATGATCAATTTGTTTTTTGCGCCGTTGTATGTATGCTTGATGATGTTGGAGGCGGCTTCATCGACAGCGCTCGTGACGGCATTGGATTCTTCGCTGGAAAAACCGCAGATTTCACTTATATGGGAGATTCCACCTCGTATTATTTTCAAAAATTTCGGATCACTCGGCAGTTTTATCTCAATTTCACTCAAAGAACCTCTCTCCAAGGTAATTGGTGTTGACTGATAAGTGGGTAAATAATTCCGGAGTTAATTCCATTGCATTGCCAGAACTGTTAGATCATCATGTTGGTCTGTCCCTTCGGAAAAAGCTTGAACATCAGCTATTAAAGATTCTACCATCTCTTCAGCCGTTCCTTTGGATTTAGAGAGCATATCTAAGGTTCTATTTAAGGAATATTCTTCCCCTGCCCTGTTTTTTGCCTCGATGATTCCGTCAGTAATCGACACAACAAAATCGCCTTTTTTTAATTGAACCGAAGCTTGTTCGAACTCCAACTCAGGAGCAATACCCAAGGGAATCGTTTTGGCGCCTGAAAGCAATTCAATTTTGAGTTTATTACTAATTCTAATATACGGGATGTGTCCGGCATTTGAGTATACAAACTTGCCGTCCTCAGCATTCAAGATTCCATACTGCATCGTAACAAACATTCCCCGGCGACTTCTCTCAACCAGTAATCTGTTCAGCGATTCAAAGACAACCGAAGGCAATCTTGACCTCTGGGCATGTTGTCGAAAATCACTAACCAGTCTCGCCATATAAAGTGCTGCCGGCACGCCTTTCCCGGTCACGTCACCCACAGCAACCCCGAGTGTGTTACTGTCAAATTCAATAAAATCATAGAAGTCGCCTCCAACCATCGCGGCAGGCAAACTTTTAGCCGCGATTGAAAATTGCGGGTTTGCCAAATTGGGAAGACTTTCCGGCATGAAACTTTCTTGAATAATCTTGGCCGATTCCAACTCATGTTGCAGCCGCTGTTGTTCCATTTTCAGCTTGTGCATCCGGGTATTCTCAATTGCCATCGCCACCTGGCGGCAAAACGTGGAAAATAAATCCAGGTCGTCGTTGTCAAAAGGCTTACCATCGAGAGGGTTGATTACCTCTGCGACTCCAATGACTTTGTCTTTAACCATTAAAGGCGCTGCCAGAATAGACCTGGTCTGAAATCCGGTTGAGTTATCTGTTTTCGATGAAAACCTCGGGTCGTTTGAAACGTCAGGAACAATTTGCGGTTTGCCATGCTGAGCTACCCAGCCGGCGATTCCCTCGCCGATCTTCAACTGTATTTTCTTAACTTGATCGCCTACCTCCCCTAACGCCACGGTACATTCTAAACCGTCTCCTTCTTTATTTAGAAGCATGACGAAGCTAGCTTCCGCTTTCATGACACTCTGGGCTTTTTCCATAACGAGTCTAACCAACGCATCTAACTCGAGCGTGGAATTGATAATGATACTGGTTTCAATTAAGCTTGAGAGATCTGAAACTTTAGAACGCAGGTAATCAAGTTCCTGCGACGAGTCCTCTGAAGCCTGGGAAGGGGACAAAAAATTTTCTTGCTCACTCTCTGCCATGTTAAGCAATGTAAGTACTTTTTTATTTAAGGCTTGAACTTAAAAAAGATAGGACAAAACCATTATAAATGCAAGCAAAAAAGAGAAACGCACATATTTGCAATTTAAAACATTTTAAGAAAACGGGTAATTTTTGGATAAAACTCAACTCAACTGAAACGTACAAATTCCGATCATTTGTCACGATTTTACACACTTACTTTTTTCATTGCATAAAATACGCAAACAAGTCCTAACGTGTGTAAATGCAAGGATATATCTGAGTCCTTGTTCTATTGGCACATTTGTTGACTGATTTTAAATACTTTAACTGGTTTTTTCTGAAAAATAATTCAAAAACACCCCCGGAATTAGTTTCTTAAAATGACACCCTTTGACAATACAATCCTTGACAACAAATACGAAATCGTTCACGAGATCAAAAGAGGTGGATTTGGAATCGTATATTTTGGTTTGGATAAAAGGCTTAACAAACCAATTGCGATTAAAAAAATTGTACCCGAACTTGTTGGGGAAGAAAACTTCCTCGAGATGTTCCACGAGGAGGCGCTGAATGTAGCAAAATTGAATCACAACAATATTGTCCATATCTACGACCTCAAAAAGACGACCGACGGCCACCTCTACATCATAATGGAATATATTGATGGCTACGATTTAGAGAGAATCCTTCGAAGTCTTAGAAAAGCAGGGCAGAAAATGTCACCTTACTTAGCTGCCTATATCATCGCTGAAGTTTGCGTTGCCCTCGACTATGCTAATCAGCGTTTGGACACGCTGACCAATAAACCCCTTAATTTAGTCCATCAAGATGTTTCTCCATCCAATATCATGATTACCCGCCATGGAGGCGTAAAGCTTATCGACTTTGGAATCTCCTCAGTCAAACTCCATCAAAAAACGGAAAAGAAAAGCACCAAATTACGGGGGAAAATTCCCTACATGGCTCCGGAGCAATTGATCAGAGGAAACATTCCGGACCATCGCACAGACTTATTTTCATTGGGACTCGTTTTGTACGAAGCGTTATCCGGTCAGAGAATCTTCAATTCCCGGGAAGATGTTTATGCTGCTGGTAAGAATGCCAGGATGTTTAAAAAAGCCGTCAAAGACCCATCGTTTCCCCAGCCGCTCGACAAAATCATCTCAAATGCCCTGGAACCCGACATCCGGCAACGATATCAAAGCGCGAACAGGATGCACTTTGATTTGGTCAATTACCTTCGTTCCCGTAAGGAGTCAGGGGAAATGGTGGATTATTTAGTTGCCTTAATTCATCAATATTGCGACAGAAAGAAAAGACCTCAAGGTCCGCCGGCAACTCCAATAGAACTCACCAGAGGAAAAACAAGCACCAATACCTCAGGAACAAGCAAATGGAGTGAAATTGAGATTATTGAAAACCGAGGTGAATATCCCTGCTAAGCAAAAATCCCCGACGAATACCAAAATCACAAACAAGACGGTCTATACAACTGATCCCGTATTCGAGAGTGACGAATATATCCGACC
>SMXC01000120.1 GCA_004356825.1 Caldithrix sp. | reverse complement strand
GATTTCAGCTTTCGGCGGCGCCTGGAAAGACGCACCGAAGGAGGGATTTGAGATCCTTAAATTCTTCCGAAGCCCGGTCATGGCGATGTCGTACGCCTTCATGCTTGCTCATTTTACGGAAAACTATCTTTTTATCACTTTTGGTGCTTTAGGTTATACGATTGGCACGATTGAAACCTACAAAACTTTTTTCTTCCCAAATAAACCGCGCGGCAAATTTTCGGGAATGCCGATCAAATTCCCGGAAATGTTAAATAGAAGAAATTATTTCGTACCCATGTATGTGGCGATTTGGCTGGCGGTTATCACAACCATTGTGGTAGCTTTTATCCAACCGCACCAGGGGTTGATTTAACTTTTTGCAGCGCTCACCCAAAAGTTAGTCCGAAGGCGTCCCGCCAGGATTCCTAAGTTCTGAATTTTGAAAAAGCTCGGCGGGACGCCTTCGCCATAGTTTTTGAGATAACTTATTTAATTTCCTCAAGCAATTCTGGACGAACCAGCAATTTCTTTGCGCTTTTAAGGGTTACCTTCCCCGGCCTCATCCCCCGTGGTTTACCAACTTGTTTTACAAAGCAGTAAGAAACCGCTACTTTGCCACCCGTGCGCATTTTGGAAAACCAGGCCGCCAGAGCACCAGCCTCGCGCAGACTTTCCTTGTCGGGTTGCACTTTCGTATCACCACAGCGCAAGATGACGTGGCTTCCTGGCGTTCCGTTGACATGAAACCAGACGTCGTTGGCGTGAGCGACTCTAAAGGTCAAATAGTCGTTGCTTGCGTCATCCTGTCCGACGAGTATTTCAAGGCCTGTAGAGCTGAGGAATTTTTTAATTTTGAAAGGCACTAAAATTTAGAGCGATAATGGGGCATCTACTACGGTGATTTCCTTTTCGGGATTGGAGGATGTTACGTATTCTTCTTATTATTTGTCTAAATCATTAAGACTGAAGCATATCGAGTTATACCAGTCAATATAGTCGCCAAGTCTATCTTCGATACAGTTCACTTCTTTCTCAGTGAGTTCTCTGCCTAATTGCTCCTCCGCAACGTTTTGTATATCTTCAAACATTGATGGAGTAAACAATTTTGTCAACGTCCATTTCTTCTTAATTTAATTACTAAACAAAAAGTGCCTTAATAGCCATATACCTTTCATAATCATATTCAACGCTGTAATTATCAGAATTGCCTAAAGACCTTTCCTTGAAAAGCTTCCTCGAAAATATCCTCCTGTATTTTGATTCCTCCAAATTCTTTTCTATCCGTGAAAAATTTCGGACAATCCAAGCGTCTCTCTTTAGATTCCATTCATCCAAAATACTATTATATCGTTCTCGATCAACAAAGATGTTTTCAGGATCATTAACAAAATCAAAATTCGCATTAAAATATTTTGTTGAGACCGCATTAATTAGACCCAAGATTTCTTTCATTGTCCCAGAGCTCTCTGACAATCGATCCCAAAGTTCGTCAGCTATTAAAATCTCGTCATTAGCAAAAAATTTATCCATTTCTATTAAGTGGCTTTTGAAACGAACCTTATCATATCCGGTAGGTTCCTCATTTAGAGGATCAAATGGAAAACCAATAAAAAAACGTATTTCCTTTCCAGGATACAATTTTTTCAAAACCGCCTTACCATTTAGAATTTTCTGTTTTTCTCCCCGCATTTCCCCAGAGTTGGGGCGGACAGATTTCAACTCTATAGCTTCAACAAAACCTTTCGATTCATCAATAATAATATTATCAGCTTGAAAATCAAATGCATCAACGAGTTCATTGTCACCTTCAAACCCACCAAATAGTAATTTGTTTTCTGCAGTCACATCTGGTTTTCTTGCGCTATTTTTTAGATCGGTAATAATATTGGAGATTACTTGTTTTTGCTTTTTTGATATTTTCTGACCTTTAAAGCTACGTTTTTGACCACTAGACAAAATATGGGCAGTGTTTTCAAAAAACGATTGTCCCAAAGTCGTATTGAGGCCATGCAACCAACTGCTAAGGCTTATAAAATATGGTATATCTGTGACACCCTTTTTTAGTTTTTCAGAAAAAGCCTTTAGAAAACTCTCATGAAAAGGTGCATTTCTGTTCGCCTCAGCATCCTCAGGAAATTTTGTAAATCGAACTTTTAATACACGTATAATCTGAATTGAAATCTGTTCTCTTTTATTTACATCAAGCATCACTTAGTTTGGTTTCCCTTGCTTTCAAATGAAAAATTATCTCAGAATACGCTCCCTTATCCCTTTCAGTCCTATTTAACACCGGTCTCTTAAATCGATCCACAATTTGCATTCCGGCTTTTTCAGCAATTGTCGGATAGAGATTATATTTGTCGTTGGCAACCAGAAAGATATCATAATCATCAGCGAGAAACTTTTTACAATTGCTCAAAACTTCTGCGATCCCTTGAGCATAAGATTCACGAGCTTGACGCCCTTGACCCTTAGACAACGGGCCAATTTCTAATTCATCTTTTCGTTTAAAGTTGAACAAATCATAAGCGTATGCATGCTGTTCATGATAATTAATCAGGCCAACATAAGGTGGACTCGAAAAAATTCCCTTAATCTTTTTCTTTTGAGAAAAAGCTGAAAATTCAGGTTTTTTCTTTTCCAGCGCTTTAAAAATATCAATCGTTCGGGAATCTCCCGTTAAGCAAACTTGGTAGGTGTCCGTACGCAATTTGTTAAAAGTTGCCAGTCTTGCAATTGTATCTTTGCCATAGGTTTGCCACCACCGTGTAATTGTAAAAAGAGGCTTACAGATTTTTTTGTGCTTAGTGCAATAATAAGTTGATAGAACAGGCTCTTTAAGAGTTGCTAAATCGGAATGAGTTGTCGCCCTACAGGAACGAATTGTTCTGCTTAAAATAATTGCTAATATCGTTTTTGTTCGAGGATTTTCAACTTTCTTTATTTGCTTAAAAACAAAATCAATTTCCTCTCTTACCGAAGGGAAATACCATTTATCGAGAAAGGATTTTTTAGCCTCTTGGCTTAAGCAGATATTAAATTCGTTGATTAAGCTTTCATAAATGGGCATGAATTTATTTACATTTTCTCTGCCATATTTCCTCTCATCAATTTCGCCGTCCTGAAACCTGAACTTGATATCGGGGCTTGGAAAATGCTTTGTATTAAACATGTAGAGTTCTGCAAGCAATTTTTCCTCAAATTCAATAGCATGTGAATCACTCACAAACTGCTGCAACGCATGAGTCGTTTTTTTTATCTGTTGATCTAAATCCCAGAAATCGTACTTATTAATTTTTGCGTTTGAAATTACTGAGTTAAATTCGGACACATCGAGCCCAATTGCATGAATCCCAAGTTCATTCGCTTGTACAAGTGTCGTTCCACTCCCACAAAATGGGTCGAGAATAATGTCGCCTGGTTTGAAATAAACTTGTTTCTTAGATTCGTCGGTGTGTTCATCAATAAAATACCCAACTAACTGAGGTATAAATTTTCCCTTGTAAGGGTGAAGTCTGTGCACATGTTTTGTCGTATCAGCCTCTCGTAAATAGTCAAAAGAAAGGCGCCAGTTTAGATCTTCCCCTAATTGATTTTTCCAATCAACTTCTCTTTTTCCATGAAACGAGTCATAATATCTTTTCAATTCATCCATTTTGACACATGTCGAACCGTTACCACTAACTTTTCTTATTTTTCCATATTGGATTAGATAAGAAATATTTGACTCAGTTACATCTTTGGTTAAGTATTCACTCGCCCATGTACTTGCAGCTTTGATAGTCAACAATTCTTCATTGTCAATGTCGAAGAGACTTTCCATTCAGATAATCCTTTAAAATATCAGTTGTGGAGGGTTAAAAACAATTAACTAAAAAAACATAAATAAGCAAGTTTATTGTCAATCCCAAATGTAGGCGTACAACTTCACGCCACTTCCTGCACAGAAACATCCCGAGTAAACGCATCCAGCTGGCGACCATGCAAGCGGCTGTTCACAACTTCGCGGGGAGGCCGCCAACGAATTACTTTTTCGGCAATCAAATTAGCTTCCCCTTTTATCCGTGACTGAATTTTTCCGGTGACTGTAAAGGGACCGTGTCCATGCAAAACTTCAGCGTATTTCTCGTACACTTCCGGGAAAAAAATGGTCTCACAAATGCCCTGCTTATCTTCAAGGGAAAGAAACTTCATCTGTTTACCGGTTACGGTTTCCTGCAAACGAGAGGTGACATACCAGCCGGTAAATTGGATGCGGCGGTTTTTGTGGCGTTCAAGTTCAAGAGAAGAGACCATATTTTCCCAGGGAATCAGATCATCATACAAGCTTAAAGGATGGCCAGCGACCCCGAATCTTAGCAACTCAAGTTCCGCCAAAATGCGCTGTTCTCTTGAATACCGGGCTGAGTGGAGATCCCGGGTTAGGTACTCCGCGATATTTTTTCTGCGGTCGTTTTTGAAGTAACTTTGAGTCTTCATTAGCAGCGACGGCTCACTTGGGTGCAGGGAGCGAAAAGCGCCGCAGCGAATCAGATGCTCAGTTTCTTTTTGTCCGGAGGGAGTTCTCTCTAGAAAGTCGAATAGATTTTTGAATCGTTTTTTCTTGCGTTCATCGACAATCTTTTGTTTGGTTTTATCCGAAAGCTCAAAGACCGGTTGCAGCCCGACGCGAATGCTGTTTCCTTCTTTGATAAATTCAATCTCGGAGCAATTGACGTCCGGGGACAGGAGGGAGATCCCTAACCGGCGGCACTCTTCAATGTAAACCGCTTTGGCGTAAAAGCCGCCGTGATTGTTTAAAACTGCGGTCATAAATTCTACCGGGAAATAGCACTTTAAGAAGGCGGTCTGGTAAGCGAGTATGCCGTAGGTGGCCGCGTGTGCTTTATTAAATCCGAATCCGGTAAAACGCCGTAAGTATTGCCAAATTTCCAGCGCCTTTTCCTGTTGCACGCCTTTTTTCATCGCGCCGGCAAGAAATTGTTCTTTCAAAGAATTCATGAGCTGCTGGTCGCGATCTTTGGTCATAGCGCGCCGCAACGAATCTCCTTGAGCAAGCGTAAAGCCTGCCACTGCCTGAGCGATCAATAATACCTGTTCCTGGTAAATGGTCAGGCCGTAGGTTTCTTTCAAGACCGGCTCCAAAAATGGATGGGCATAATGCGTCGGCCGCAAACCGCCGCGGCGGAGAATATACTCATCTTTCATCGCACTGTCACCAACACCGGGACGAATGACCGCCACAGTTACCACAGTATCTTCGATGCTTTCTATCTGCATTTTTTGGATGACGCCCCGCACCAATGGACTTTCCAATTGAAAGCAGCCAATGGTCTTGCCGGATTTAATCAAGCGAAGCGTTTCCGGGTCATCTTCAGGAATGGCGCGTATATCCAAAGGAGACAGCTTTTTGTTCTTCTTTAAAAAATCAAACTTGGTGCTCGATGCTGGTTCCTGGATGCTGGTTCCTGGATGCTGGATGCTGGTTCCTGGATGCTGGATGCTGGATGTTCGCTCTTCGCCCTTCGATTCTCGACCCTCTATTTTCAATCCTCGCTTTTCACTTCCGGTCTTTAGAGCTTCTCGCATCGATTTTTTTGCTGACTCAATACATTCGGCTATTGTGCTTAAAGATCGCACTCCCAGCAAATCCATCTTCACCAGCCCCAGGCGCTCAATAGAATGCATATCGTACTGCGAAATAAGAATGCCCTTGCGCGCCTCTTCCAGTGGTACATATTTCGTAAGCCGATCGGGTGCGATAATTATCCCGCCGGCGTGAATTGAAAGATGACGTGGAAACCCGACTAATCGTTTACTGATAGCGATAATTTCTTTATAAATCCGGTTGACTCGAATTTGTTGTTTTAATGCAGGGAGGTTTTTTACGCTTTTATCCATATTAGCAACCCGAGCCATATATGGAAACTGCTTGGTAAGCTTACCAATCTCATCCTCCGGTAATCCAAAAGTCTTCGCCACCTCGCGAATCGCAGCACGGCTCTGAAAAGTGTTGTAGGTGCAAATCATTGCTGTCTTCTCAGAGCCGTACTTTTTATAAACATACTCGATAACCTGGTCGCGACTTTTCCAGCAAATATCCAAATCAATGTCGGGGGCATCCGTGCGTTCGGGGTTGAGGAAACGCTCAAAATAGAGGTTAAAGCGGAGGGGATCGGCAAAGGTAATGCCTAGCACGTAGGAAACGATGCTATCTGCGGCTGAGCCGCGCCCAACGCACGGAATGTCCTCCCGACGGCAGTAGTCCACGATGTCTTTTACAATGAGAAAATAATCGGTAAATCCAAGTTTATTAATGACATCCAACTCATAAGTAACGCGTTTGGTAACCTTGTGAGTCATTGGTTTGTAACACTGTCGAGCGCCTTTGAAACAGAGGTCGCGCAAATAAGTTTGGCTGCTCCCTTTTGGCACTTTCATAACCGGGAAAATGGGTTTGCCTAAAGAAAATTGCACATTGCACATCGCAGCGATGCGATGGGTGTTTTGAGCTGCTTCCGGGAATTTGGTAAAAAGCTGTTGCATTTGTTCTGGAGATTTAAAGTATTGCTCCTTATGACCAGCGGTGCGTACCCGCTCACGCAACGTATTTTGGTCGATGGCGTGCAGAACCCGTCTAAGCGGCAAATCATCGGGGGAGAGCAAATGCACGTCGTTAGTGGCAACAAACGGCACGGCACATCTATGGGCGATCGTTAGTAAGCGTTCGTTCAAAAGATCATCCCACGGAACAAATCGCTGCATTTCTAAATAAAAGTTCTCGCTGAATTGCTGCTTCATCCAGCAGCAGTTAGTTTCCGCTTCATCGAAATTTCGGCTCAGTACAAGTTGCGAGATTGATCCTTTTTTCCCGCCTGAGAGCACAAAGAGCCCTTCTTTATGAGTAAGAATATCATTCATCTCACATTTAAAATTCAGATGTCCGCCTCTCGTATGTGCTGCGGTAATAATAGTTGAGAGATTCTCATATCCCCTGATATTCTTTGCGAGAAGTATTAACGATGAACCATCGGTAAGAGAAATCTGTGCGCCGATAATCGGTTTAATATCAAATTCCAGGCATACTTGATAAAACTCAATGGCGCCGTAAAGAGCATTATAGTCGGTTAGAGCGAGGGCGGACATACCCATTTCTTTTGCTCGCTCTATTAAAGTACGAATTGGCATTGTGCCATCGAGGAGGCTGAAGTTGCTGTGCGTATGGAGATGAGTGAAGTTCATAAACCACTAATTTCACAAATTACACCAATTAAAATTAAAAAATTAGTTAATGTATCTTTTCCAAAAGAGGGAAGGTTCACAAAAATTGATCAATAAACCGATTTGCTTCTTTGCTGCCTTTATTGAATTAATTATTTGTGCCTCCTCAATCGGGCCACATTTTTTGAGTGCTTTGATTTCCACAATAATTTCATCATAACACAGAAAATCAGGAATGTATTTATGTTTCAAAGAGTGGCCTTTGTATTCCATACTCAACCTTATTTGTTCGCTAAATGGAATACTATTCAAGTTAAGTTCAATTGCAAAAGTCTCTTGGTACACAGGTTCTAAAAATCCGGGTCCCATAACGCGGTGAATTTCCATGGCAGCACCAACAATGTTATAAACTTCTTTCTTGAAAAATAATTCCGTCATAAAATTTGTGCAATTAGTGAAATTCGTGGTTAGTTTTTTAACCCTCCAAACACAACCTCGACAACTGCCATCCAAAATTTTCCGTATCAAAAACCAGCTCGAAGTAATCGGAAGTACCGGCGTTGATAGAAAAATGAACCTGTTTACCCAAGCCAATTTGCTCAGACCAGTGGTTGTTGACTTTAGTGATTTTGTAAACCTTACTTTTCCATTTAAACCGCAACGGGTGAAGCTTGCCGTTTTGAAAAAAGGTGATCACTGCGATGGGTTCATTTATTTCTTCGTATGTCATGGTGGTAATGCCTTAGTTGTCGAGGAGCATGGAGCGAGACCTACCTGAGCAAAGTCGAAGGGAGCACAGAGCGCAAAAAAAATTTGCTCATCGCTCTACGCTTTTCGCTTCCCGGGTTTTAATTCACGTTTTCCCGAATCAGAGCGACCACTTTGCCCTGAACTGACCACTCCTCGGTTGGATAAATGTCGGAATAGTTTGGATTCTCCGGTTTCAAATAGCGCTCGTTGCCGGTTACCATAAACCGCTTGACCGTGGTTTCATTGCCAATCAATGCCACCACGATATCGCCGTTGTTTGCACTATTTGTAGAGTGAACAACGACCAGATCATCTTCAATAATTCCGGCATTGATCATGCTGTCCCCCTGAACCTTCAGTGCAAAGCACTCCCCTTTCGGAGGCAGGAGACTTTGCGGAATGGTCAGGTAGCGATCGACATTCTCCTCGGCAAGCAAGGGGGAACCGGCAGGAACCGACCCAACCAGGGGAACTCTGCTTATACCCGGGCCGTCCAGAAAACCCAGCGACTCCAAAATCCGGATGCCGCGGGCGGCGCCCCCTTCCCGTTTGCTGATATAGCCTTTCTTTTCCAGGGCGGTCAGGTGCTTCAAAACGGCGTTCTTTGACCTCACGCCAAGTTCATCAGCTAACTCCTGCAAAGTAGGCGGATAACCGGCGTCTTTGATTTTTTCAGCGATGAGCTTCAACACATTTCTCTGCTTGTCTGTTAATGGTTTCATGACATTTTTCCTTTTTATTTCTGAAACAAATTTTTTTAAATCATAAAATGGTGAACATATTTAATAGGTGCTATCATGTACACCAAATTATACGAAATAAAACTCCGAATGTCAAGCGTTAAAAATAAAAAAATGATTTTTTTGAAAATTGAGGGTTATTTCAGAAATGATTTTAAAGGGCGTAGGGGCACAAAATCTTGTGCCCCTACGATAGCCTTTAGTTGCTTCCTGAACCTGAAAGTGGAAAGAATGTCTCGAACACACGATCGATGCGGTTCTTCCAGCTTCCCCAGCCGGCGCCGGCATGCACTTCTCCGCCGGTGAAACGTAATCCGCGACTTTTCAGCAGCGCAGCAAAACTCCGGTTTGATTCGACAATGCTGATACTCTCGAGGGGACTTCTGAAATCATACTTTCCCCAATCGAAGTAAATTTGCAGATCTTTTTGATGGGCGGACACCAGCAGGCCTTTATGCGTTATTGCTTCTTTTTCATCCCAATACATGGACTGGACAGCAAGTTTGCCAAAGAGGTCTCTGTGTTTGAATGTCGTGTAAAATGCCATGAAGCCGTTCATCATATGTCCCATATTTGCCCGATTGTCGGCGCCTGGGAGTATGCGATAGGTTCGCTCAACCAAGGGAACAATCTCTTCGACAAAGATCCGCATATAGGTATCGCGTTTATCCCCGATGTATTCAACATAACGGCCGTCATAAAATGTCGGCATAAAAACCACAATCACCGGACGGATGCGGCTGCCAATCAGGTTGTCAAGGGCCGTGGTCATATTACCCAGTCCTCTGGCGCCGCGGCCGCCATGCACATACGCCACGGGATACGCTTCGGAAACCTGGTCGTAACCGGCCGGCAGATAAACCTCGATAACGCTGGAGCTATCAGTAATGGCGCTCTTGAATTGCAACGAGTCGATGCGGCCGGTCTGGGAAGCCTTCGCCTCGAGATAGTCCGGCTTTTTCCACTCCGGCATGCTGAACCAGGAAGCCGGTCCGAAAAACATGGAGCGGATAGTTCTGCTATTGAGTGAATCTGCCAACGGTGTCTGCAAGTCCTTCAGGAATTTGTAGGTCAATCGCGCGTCCGGTTCGAGCCGGCTAGAGTAGTAGAACAGGTCGGTGCCGGCAATGCGATGCATGGGACGGTCGTAGCGCCAGCCCACGAGATCGCCCATCAGCGCCATGTCGCTGGCTTCGCCCCGGTAGATGAAGTGCACGATGTCATCCCCTTCGATGACCGGAAATTCCTTTTGCTCAGCCATAAACTCGTCAACCAGCGCGATCTTATCCATGGCCTGTTCTGCTTTCTTTACAAATTGTGCAAACTTCGAGTCCGGCACCATGCCGTCGGCGTTCGCGACGGCTTGCACAACGGACTGCGCGGGCACGATATCGACGCCGGCGATTTCGGTCATGCTGCGCAGAAACAATCTGCCGCCTGCAAAGCTTGCCGGCGTCCAAACCAGGTTGGCGAACAAGTCCAGACTGGCGATTTGTTTGTACCCCTCCGGCGAAGCGGGCGCCACGCTGAGTCTGCCGTTTTTGGTAATGACCACCAGATGTCCGTCCACCACAAGGGGGAATCCGTCACCCGGGGCGCGCGAACGCCACACCCGTTCGCCGGTTTCCGCATTCACGCAGGCGAAGATGCGGCTGTTGTACCCGAACAGGTGTCCATCGTGATAGACCGGGATCACATAAGTGCCCTTGATGGCTTTTGTTTTCCAGACTTCGCTCACCTGATACATTTCGTTGGCGTATTCAATCTTGAACAGCATGCCGCCCTGATTCGTGTTCTTCAAGAAGAATTGATTGCCGCCGACGGGTACGAGGTTGCCGCTTGGTGCGCCCATTGGATGGCCGGTGCCGCCATGCTCGAAGCGCCACAAAGTCTTGCCGGTTTCGGGCTGCAGTCCGTACACAGCGCGATTGGTTATGCCTACTAACTGGCTGCCATCGCTGGTTTGCAGCAAATAGGGTGATTGGTATTCCACGGTATCGCTGCCGGCAGTCCACAGCACCTGTCCGGTATTGGGGTCGAAGGCCGAGATCGCGTTCTGCGCAGCGCCGCCGGTTTCGACCACAAGGATGTTATTGTACAGAATTGGGGAGGTGGCAAAGCCATAGAAAGGTATTTCCGCCTGGTGATCCACCACCAGATCGCTGTCCCACACCAGCTCGCCGGTTTTACGATCCAGGGCAAACAGGCGTCCCCCTGCACTCAACCCTACGACCTTGTTTTGCGAGATCAACGGGGTCGAGATCGGACCGTTGGCGGAGCCAAATCGACCCGGAAAGGTTGGACCGATTTTGAAACGCCAGAGCTCGCTGCCATCTTCAACGTTGAGGGCAATGGCGTAGTCGAAAGTGCTATCCGAAAACATGGTAACGGCCATGCCGTCCATTACCGAGATGGCAGAATACCCGGAGCCCAACTCCTTCTTCCAGGCTATTTTCAGCTCAATCGGTTGTTCCGCTTTGATAACCCCGGGGGTCACGGTAAAATTGCGGTGCGGGCCGCCCCAGGCCGGCCAGTCATCGCCGCCGGTTGAAGCCCAGCCAGAGTGCGTGGCGAGCAGCAGGGCAAAAGCGGCTGCGGTTCGAAACAAGTTAGTCACATGAGTCATGATTCCTCCCTTTGCGTTATGGCGTATTGTCAAAAGTTTTAGACTAATTAAAGCGCTAAGTTTAATGTTGACATGTGATTACGTGAATTTTGTTAACCCTCTCCTAAATTCCTGCATAATTTCAGGTGAAGTTCTTATGATTTGTATCTCTCACTTCGCAGTGTAAATCTAGCCTAAGTTCAATCTGTTGGCTCCCGGTAATGCCCATGCCTTATAAACGCATTCCCATATCTATGCTATTAAGACCCAAGCCGCTTTCTTCAGCAAACCTCATTTTTTTTATAGAACTTTTGACACTACCCGTTATGGTTAGAGCTTCGCTGTAACTGTTTTTGACTTCTGCAAAAAAAGTGCAAAACAACAGAGAAATCTTCGACGTTAAAAAAAATTGCAATTCTAAAGAAATTAAAGGAAATCGAAAAGCAAAAACAAGGAAAAGTTGATATCTAAACAGGGTTGGCAGCTTTAGGCAGTTTTGACTTTTTTCAAGGGAACGACATTACCGCGATCGGCTACGGTAATTTTTTTCTCTTCACGTTTAGGACGCGCGTTAACGCGGTTGAGCCCGTTGAGCGCAGCAACCCGGTAGGCTTCTGCCATGGTGGGATAATTGAAAGTGGTGTTCATAAAGTACATGAGGGTGTTGGCTTTACCTTTCTGGGTCATGATCGCCTGGCCGATGTGCACAATTTCCGAAGCATGGTTACCAAAACAGTGGATGCCGAGAATCCTCAAGGTCTCGCGGTGAAAAAGAATTTTCAGCATGCCAATCGTTCGTCCGGTAATTTGTGCCCGTGCCAAATGCCGGAAAGAAGCATGTCCGACTTCATAGGGAACTTTTTGGGCGGTGAGTTCGCGTTCAGTTAAACCAATGGAGCTGATTTCCGGGATCGTATAAATACCGGTGGGAATATGCTCAACCAGTGAGTGTTCGCATTTTCCATAAACCAGGTGGGTAGCAGCAAAGCGACCCTGGTCGTAAGCGGCGCTGGCAAGATTAGGATAACCGACCACATCGCCCACAGCGTAAATATGAGACTTGGCGGTCTGGTAACTTTTATTAACAACAATTGAGCCCCGCTTATCATGATCAATCCCGAGGGATTCCAACCCCATATTAGATGAATTCCCGGTTCTGCCCTGGGCCCAGAGCAGGACGTCGCTGTATATTTGCTTGTTGGATTTTAGAAAGAGTGTCACACCCCGATCATCTGCTTCAATTCTCTCATATTCTTCATTATGCCGAATGAGCACCCCCTGCTCCCGCAAATGATAACTCAGTGCATCAACAATTTCATCATCGAGAAAAGATAACAGCTGGCTGCGGGTATTGATTAAATTTACCTTGATGCGCAGTCCCCGGAAAATGGAGGCATATTCACACCCCACGATTCCGGCACCGTAGATGGTAATTGACCTCGGATTCTTTTTAAGATTTAAAATCGAATCACTGTCGAGAAGGCGCGAATGAGAAAAATCGATTCCTTCCGGCTGCCGGGGTCTGGAACCGGTGGCGATAATAAAAGCATCGGCGCTATATTTTTCTTTCAACACACCGGGCAGTGTGACTTCTATGGTATGGTCATTCATGAAGTTTGCGTGCCCATGAATAATATCGACTTGATTCCGTTCATAAAAGCCGCGGCGCATATTAACCTGCTGCCGAATGACAGACTCAGCTGACTTCAGCAGGTTGAGGTAGTTAGAGTCGCGAAATTTGCCGGTATCCGCCAACAACTGTACCGCGTGCCGCAGCGCCTTGCTGGGAATCGTACCTTTATGAGTACAATTGCCGCCAACCTCCGGCAGACTGTCGATAACGACTACACTTTTACCGGCTTTCGAAGCCTGCATGGCGGCGCCCTCACCCCCGGGGCCGCTGCCGATTACGATAAGATCGTATTTGTTTTTCATGAACTTAAAATTTCTTGTATCCTATCACTAAATTAAGCGATTGGCTTTTTGCAGCTGGCTTTCGCTAATAAAAATTCAATTTGTTAAAATGGTTATTGTAAATCACCTAACAGATCAGATAATATTCACGACGTAAATTCTCAAAAATTTAAAAGCCAGAGGCCAAAGGCTAATGGCCAAACACTTATTTAAGGTATCAAACAGATATATCGGCGAATAGTTATTTGTCTTTACGTTTCTTTTCACACGCATAAAACAATGGTTATTTTTTCAAACTTCAGAAATTCCCAATTCTTGTAATTTTTTTTTGGCTTCACGACGGACCGATTCAATTTTCACATTCGCTTCCGGTTTGCTAAGCGTACCTTTTCTTACCCTGGTCTTGATCTCATGCTCTTTTTCCCTCAGAGAAAGCAGAATTGAATCTTTTTGACTTTCAAAAAATTGGGCAGCTTTAGGTTCGGAAACATGAGTTCTCTTTGCAGGAAGATTTTGTGCAGTGAGTTTAGGCTGAGGTTTTTCTCTCTTCCTGGTAGCCAGAATATCACGAATGATTCGCTCAAATTCCTGCGGCGCGACTCCCTGGTCGCTTAATCTCTCCAAAGATACCCTATCATATCCGACACTTGCTAACTGCGCACGATAGGAGTTGAAAATTTTTTTACAATTTAGAACCATCATAATACTGTGCTCTTTTGAAGCCATGTGTGCCTTCGCCATCGTTGGGAGTTTATCGATCAGGCCGAGTGCACAGATAATAAGAAGCCCTAAAAACAGAAATACTATCAGGTCAAATTTTCCCACGGTTAACCAGTGGGTAATCACATTATCAAGGGCAACAAAAAAAAGAATCAGAAAACCGATAGACCAAAGTCCCGCTTGTTTAAAAATTCTTTGATGTTTCCTGTAAACCGTTTCATAATTTATAACCGCTTTCCGGTGTCCGCGCTGTTGATTCGGTTGAACATTCATCGCTGATCTCCCCATTTGCGCCCCATAGCTTAAGCCGAAAACCGCAATCATAAGATACAATACGACAATCCATTAAGCAAGAAAAAACACTATTCCGTTTGGCAAAGCTCGCAGGGACATAAACCCCTTAAGGTTTCCCATCCATAAATACCTGTATTGTGCCCGTCTTCCCAAAAAATTTGTAGGGCATAATTGCCAACTTCCTGCAAATCTGAAATTTTCCAGATTTGAGTCGCCGGCACCTTGAAAAGCGCCGGATTAAACGGTTTACCCATTTGATCGTGACCACCGGCGCACTCAACACACGGGCAGGCAAAACGCAATCCTTCCAGGGGAAAGACCGAGCGATGTTCATCCGCCCAGACGATCGTCATGGTTTGTTCTTCTGTACCTACGGAAATCTCTTTTGCAAAGAATTTTTTGTCCATTAGCTGTCAGAGAATAAGAAAATAGCAAAAATCAATTGCCCGCTGATTGCAGAATCATCCTTTAAGAAAATAAAAACTATCCCATTACCAAAAAACTTACAAATTTAAAAAAACAAAAGCCGTCAGTTTTTTCAATCCTTGTATCAGAAGATACTAAATCTACGTCAGTTCGACGTAAGGAATAAAATGAAGATCAAAGACCAAAAACGACCCGTCCGATGTCATTCCTGCGGATTGCAAGCAGGAATCTTTTCGTTATTACAGCTGGATTCCGGCTTAAAGATTGCCGGAATGACGGTATATGTAAGTTTTTGGCCTTTGATTTCTTATATCGAACTCAGGCTAAATCTGGTAATTTAGTCAATTTTTCTTTAAAAAAGGCAACAAAAGCCGGAATACATTGTCTCTTTAATAAAGAAACATTTAAAAGAATACAACCGTAACTCAACCTGGCTTCTATCTCAATAATTCCCAAATATAAATATCTATTCTCGAGGAACCTATGAAAAAGAAAAAATTTTGGTTCATTGGCCTTGGCCTGATCGTTTTGGTCGCTGTGTTTGTCATGTTTCTTGACGGCTCAAACGGCGATGGCAAAGACGCCTTGCCAAAAATCAAAGTCGTTAAAGATAATATCGTAGACATGGCGCTGGCAGTCGGGACTATTGAACCGAAAAACGAAATCTCCATCAAATCAAAAATCTCCGGCGTTGTGAGCTACATTTTTGCCGAACCCGGATCCTATGTTAAATTCGGTGAGCCGTTACTGGAAGTTAGGCCGGATCCAACGCCATTGGAACTGGCAGAAGCGAAGCGTAACGTTGAGCTGGCGCAAGTAGAACTGGACAACACGACTAAAGAAAAAGTTCGGCAGGAAAGCCTGCTAAAAAGCGCGTTGATTTCCAACAGAGAGTTCGATGACTTTTTGCAAAATTTTCAGCAGTCGGAGCTAAAGCTGAAAATTGTTAAAGAAAAGCTCGCCCTGATTGAAAGCGGTAAAATAACCATCGGTGGCAAGAAGATCGAAACCGTCATCAAATCCTCAATTGACGGCTTCGTTCTCAGCAAAAGTGTAGAGGTCGGCGACCCGGTCACACCGCTCAATTCGTTTCAGGAGGGCACGGTTTTGATGAAACTGGCCAATATGGAAAACCTGCTCTTCAAAGGCACCGTCGATGAAATCGATGTCGGCAAACTGCAAGAGGGCATGGAAGTGGAGATTAAGATCGGCGCTTTGCCGGATGCTAAAATAAAAGGCATATTGCAAACAATTTCATTAAAAGCAATAAAAAATGATAATACAACCGTATTCCCAATCGAAATCTTACTATCACTTTCGAATGGCACGACTCTTCGCGCCGGCTACTCTGCCAATGCAAATATAGTTATTCAAAGAAAAGACAGCGTGCTTGTCATTCCCGAACGTGTGGTGACCTTCAGAAACGACTCGGCTTTCGTAAAAATTGTGCTCGCGGATGAGGAGGAGGCGGAACGCTACATTGAAACCGGTTTGAGCGACGCGATTAGTATCGAGGTTATTTCCGGACTGACGCTGGGTGATGAGGTTTTTGAAAAACCAATTAAGAAAATAGAGTAGCAAAAAGCGTAGAACGAGGAGCGAATTGAATCAACTTTTGTCTACAGTAAAAGAATTTATACGGGATTTGCAAGCACAAAAGCTGCGCACATTTCTAACCATTTTTGGCATTATGTGGGGAACCGTGGCAATTGTAGTTTTGCTAGCATTCGGAATGGGATTTAAAAAACAGCTTTCCATCAACATGCACGGCATCGGCGAAAGCATTGTCATCATGTTTCCCGGCAAAACCACTAAAACTTTCGAGGGTTTTGGCAAAGGCCGCAGAATCAGGTTTCTTGAAAACGATGCCGCTCTTCTCAAAAGAGAGGTGAGAGGTATCAAAGCCATCAGTCCGGAATACAGTCGACGGAATACACCGGTTCGTCTTGGAAAAAATATTTTAAGTCCGAATATCACCGGAATTCATCCGATTTACGGGGACATCCGCAACATTATTTGTGAAGCCGGCGGCCGCTTCTTTAACGACCTCGACATACAATCCCGGCGCCGCGTCACTGTCATTGGCGATAAAGTGAAGGAATATCTTTTTGGCGATGCAGCAGCGATCGGCGAGTTGATCTATTTAGGAGATATGCCGTTTCGGGTTATCGGGGTCATGCAGAAGAAGACACAAAACTCTTCCTACAATTCCCGCGATCAGGATCGGGTTTTCATACCGGCCTCGACATTTGCGTCGGTGTTTGGAGATATTTACATCACCAACATCATTTATCAACATGCGGACCCCACACAGGCCGAAGCAACCAATGAGAAAGTGCGCACTGTGCTCGGCAAACGCTACAAATTTGACCCAACCGACGAAGATGCCGTCTGGCTTTGGGATACCTCCGAGTTTGATAAATTTGTATTTTACTTTTTTTTAGCGTTTAACATTTTTATGGGAGTAATCGGCAGCTTTACGTTGGCGGTCGGCGGCATCGGCGTGGCCAATATTATGTATGTGGTTGTTCAGGAGCGTTTCAAAGAAATCGGCATCAAAAGGGCGGTCGGCGCGACTCGGGCGAATATTCTGTTTCAGTTTTTTATGGAGACCTTTTTTATCATTGCGCTCGGCGCAATAGGCGGCTTTTTGATAGCCTTTGGTATCACTCAAGTCATGCAGTTAATTCCCATTAAAGAATTTGTCGGAACACCTGAAATTTCTATTGTAGTGACTTTGGCTACAGTTGCGGTGTTGATGCTCATTGGGCTGGCAGCGGGACTGATGCCGGCCAGAAAGGCCGCGAATTTGGATGTTGTGGAGTGTATAAGAACTTAACGAATATACACATTTAGTCATTGCCGCGAAGGCGGGAATCTATACGTTGCCGCCAACTGAATTCCTGCCTTCGCACGAATGATATCTAAAAAAAGTAAATATCATGTGGAAAGAACTCTTAAAGGAATTTTTTCAAGATCTTAAAGCACATAAAACGCGTGCGTTCCTGACCATTATTGCTATCGCCTGGGGAACGTTAACGGTGGTTATCCTGCTTTCATTTGGCGCCGGCTTGGGACATCAAATGCAGAACGGTTTGCTCAATGCCTACAACAGAATTCTTACGGTTTACGGTGGGCAAACAGGGATGGAATTTGAAGGGCTGCCAAAAGGCCGACGGATTAGCATGAGCGAAGACGATATAAATCTAATTAAGAAAACCATCCCCAATATCGATATGATTTCTCCCCAGTATCGCAAGAATGTAACGCTGACTTACAACAAAATCTCAACGACCACGGAATGCGAAGGCGTCAATCCCGCATTTGAGGAAATGCGTAGAATGTACGCGGTAGCTGGAGGGAGATTCCTGAACGATGCGGATATCCTCGAGCAACGCCGGGTGCTCTTTCTCGGTGTTAAGATCGCCGAGGAAATTTTTGGTAACGAAGACCCAGTCGGGAAAAAAGTTACTGTAGACGGAATTCCTTTTACTTTAATTGGGGTCATGCAGAAAAAAATTCAAACCAGTATGAACAACGGTCCGGATACGCAGCGTGCCATCATTCCTTACAACACATTCAGAACTCAGTATGGCAGAAAGTATGTTAATTCCATCCTCATCCGACCCCGGGATCCGAGTAAGCAGGAAATGATTAAAAGTGAGCTTTACCGAGTGCTGGGCAGAAAGTATAAGTTTGATCGTGAAGATGAGCGGGCTATCCAGATTAGAGACTCAATTGAAGAAGAAAAAATCGGTCAGAAAATCAGCTTTGGCATGTCTATCTTTCTCGGTTCAATGGGCTTCCTGACTTTATTGATCGCAGGGGTCGGAGTCGCTAATATCATGTATATTGTGGTAAAGGAACGCACCCATGAAATCGGCATCAAAATGGCGGTCGGTGCGCGGCGGCGCTATATCCTTGCCCAGTTTATTTTCGAAGCGCTGCTCATCGCCTTTATCGGCGGCGCTGCCGGAATTTTGTTTTCCTGGTCGTTGGTTGAGTTGGTAAGATTAATTCCAGCCGAGGACGGAGCCATGCAATTTCTCGGCAAACCAATTCTGTCAAACGGTATTATGCTGCTGACAACCGGCATCCTCGCCACCATTGGTTTACTCTCCGGGCTCTTTCCTGCACGCAAAGCTGCTTCCCTCGATCCGGTTGAGGCATTGCGGTATGAATAAAACGGATCTTTACCTAAACCTCAAATTTTAGTAAAGATATATTGATTGGCATCCGATTGAGCAAGACATTAGAGCAAGCGCTCCCGCCGCAACCCCTCGTTGCCAGATTCCCTTTTTATTATGGCTGGGTCAATATGGTCTTTGCCGCCATCGCCATGGTTGCGACCCTGCCCGCCCGCAGTGTCGGCATCGGCCTCATCACCGAACCCCTGCTGCAGGACCTCAATCTCCAGCGCGTCAGTTTTGGCCAGATGACCTTCTGGGCCACTCTGGCAGGGGCTTCTTTTAGTCTGCTTTGCGGGCCTGCTATCGACCGTTTTGGGGTACGTACTGTGGTCTCGGTCGTCTTATTTGCACTCAGTTGGATTGTCCTGGCATTCAGCAGCGTTGCTTCAGCCACAATGCTGCTTGTGTTGCTGATTCTCATGCGCGGCTTTGGTCAAAGCGCACTCTCCGTGGTTAGCCTGACGATGATTGGCAAGTGGTTTGTTCGCAGGTTAAGCAAGGCGATGGGGGTTTTCTCCGTTCTGGTTAGTCTTGGTTTTGTACTTGCCATTGTCCTTGCCGAAAATGCAGTGCTGGAACACGGCTGGCGCACCATGTGGGGCACACTTGGCTGGGGATTGATGTTCGCAGCGGGATTAAGTCTGCTGTTCGTGCGCCGAAGTCCTGAATCGGTCGGCCTTGATCCGGATCGAAAGTCATCAACGGAAACCGAGCCTAAAGAACCGGCAACGGGTTTTAATCTGAAAGGCGCTTTGATGACCCCGGCCTTTTGGATTTTTGCCGTGGGCAGCTCGCTTTATAACCTGGTTATCGCCGGGGTCTTACTCTTCAACCAGTCGATTCTAAATGAACTCGGATTTGATGAAACCGTCTTCCGCAATGCCATGGCCATCTTCATGTTCATGGGATTAGCCGGCAACTTGCTGGCGGGGTGGCTCGGAAAGCATCACTTTTTAGGCCAGCTCATGACAATCGCCATGCTATTGGTTTCGGTCTACCAGTTAACGTTTCCTTACCTGAGGTCGCAGGCGCAGGTGCTGGCTCACGCGGCGACTTTAGGGTTATCCGGCGGTGTGGTGTCGGTGGTATTTTTTACTGCATTCGGTAAAGTATTCGGCAGGCCGCACCTGGGGAAAATTCAGGGGCTGCCCAGGTTCTCACCGTCTTTGCTTCCGCCAGCGGGCCGTGGATTCTCGCCTCTGTTTTTGAGAATACAGGGTCCTATTCACCGGCTTTTACTGCCATTGCCCTGCCGATTGCAGGGGTTGCAATTGCTGCCTGGTTTGTGCGAATTCCCAAGCCAGAAGAAGCACTTGAAATGAAATAAAGTTTAGAAAAATAAAAACGATAAAATAGTAAGAAAAGTATTGATTTTTGAGTCACAGTTGACTATTATTGAGATACTAATCACCCCCACGGTTTCGACCTGG
>SMXC01000119.1 GCA_004356825.1 Caldithrix sp. | reverse complement strand
TTCGCCGGCGAAATCTACAAATTTGAAGCAACTCCCCCTACCGGAATCAATGATCCAAACCAACCGGATTTCTTTCAATTGGCGCAGAACTACCCGAACCCGTTTAACCCAACCACCACCATTTCATATCGACTGGAAAAAACCGCCAGGGTCGATCTGACTATTTACAATACGGCCGGTCAAAAGGTGACCACACTTTTGGATGCAAATCAACACGCCGGTGAATACCAAGTGAAATGGCGCGGGGAAAACGACTCAGGTGATAGAGTGGCCAGCGGCGTTTATTTTTACAAGTTCCGGGCCGGTAATTTAATACAAACACGAAAAATGATTCTGCTGCGTTAACTGGATCAGCGATACAATATTATTTTTTTGAATTTCACAAAATTTCAATGGTATTTTAACCTTTTTTTCGCTATATTGAGAAGTTTTTCATGACTTAAAGAGGACTCTATGCCTAAAGTTTCAAAGACGCCTGAAGTTGGAAAAGAGATTGAAGCACATTGCAAGCCCTGTAAAGCCGATACGGTACATGTTATAACAACCATTAAAGATGATGTTGTAAAAAAAGTGATGTGCAAAGCGTGTAACGCCACGCATGTATACAAACCACCGGTTGATTCCGAAGAAGCGCCCAAGCCTAAACGGGGCAGACCGAAGAAAACGGACGGTCCACCGAAGGTTAGAAGGCGAAGAAAAGCCGACTGGGGCACACTGATGGGAAAAATTGATCAGAGTCTAGCGGTCGATTACAGTATGACTGCCGATTATGGTGAAATTGAGTCGATTAACCACAAAAAGTTTGGCGTTGGTATAATTACCAAAATTTTAGCTGAAGATAAGATCCAGGTTGTGTTTGAGGAGAATACGAAAATTCTTGCTCAAAACTGGGAAGAGCAATAAAATTTAGCGCCTGTTTTTAGAAATTTTAATCAGCGTAACTTCGGCGGGCGCCCGGTATCGAAAGGGTGCAAAAGTCAATCCCAGTCCATTATTAACACTGACCAACATCCGACCCAACCCATAAATTCCCTTATAATAAGGTGTTTCAAGTCGCGCTGGCGTCAGCGTAAAGCCGAAGGGCTTAAACACGATCTGTCCGCCGTGTGTGTGTCCCGCCAGAAAAATGTGATAGCCGCGTTCTGCAGCCAATTCGATTACCGTTTGCGATGGCTGGTGTGAAATCAAGATATCCAGGGCACCGCGGGGCTGCTGTCCCATCAGGTAATTTAATTTGTCCAAATTCGCGCGCCGCGAATAGGTGTTGGTAATAAATGTAACCATCAGACTGTCGAACCCAATTCGAACAAAATGATTCTTATCTTCTACTGTGGTTATTTTATTTTCATTCAGCTGCTGCAGAACCCGCTCTGAGTCAGCCCAGACATCGTGGTCTCCCAGACACCCAAAGACTCCATATTTAGCTTCAAGCTTACCTAAGAGCTCAGCTGCGGCTTTGATAAACTTTTTGCCCGAAGTCACCAGGTCGCCGGTAAAGAAAATCAAATCTGGATTCAGCCGGTTCACTTTTTTGACGTATCGTCTGACCTTTCGCGGTTTTGTCCTCGGGTCCAACTGAACGTCACTTATATGAACAATTCGGAGTCCATCTAAGTTTGCCGGCAAGTCACGCGAGGAATAACTAATTCTGGAAATGAGTATGCGATTGGTATCAAGAAGCAACCGAATTAAAATAAAAATGAGGAAAACGGCGAAAATCGCCAGGGTCACCTGATATTGCAGCGGCAGCCAAATAGATTTGAATCTGTCATAAAATGGATAAAAAGGCAGTTTAATAAAATCCAGCACGAGTAACAAAGGCAGCACTTCAATGATCAAAATGAGTCCAATCCAGAATGGATAGGTAAAGAAAATATCCCAGAGCTTGAACCCTTCCCGGACAGATTTTGCTAATTTTTTTAATTTGAAAACATGCAGAATTAAAAGTAGAAAAGGATGCAAATTGAGGTAACATAAAATGCCGACCAGATAAAAAAATATTTGTTCTTTTGGCCAGGGAAGGACATTTGAAAATGAATAAAATAGTTTCCAACCGCAGTAAAAGTAAGCAAGGAAAAGGAGGGGTAGCAGGGACAGAAAAGCTCGTGGCATTGTTGGGTTATCCTTTTTCCCGCCAGTAAGACTCCAGCTCCACCCCTAAGCCGTCAGCTAATCGGTTGACAAAATTATAATACCCGGTAATTTGGTTGATATCTAAAATCGCGGCATCACTAAAACCTTCTTCCCGGAGCTTACCGACATCATCCGCCTCCGTTTCCCAGGGCGTTTTGGTGAGTTTCGCTGCGTAATCGAGCATCGCCATGTCTGCGCTGGAGATTGGCGCGTTTCGGTAATCCCGTTTGAGATGCTCTAAAAGTGCCTCATTCTTGGTAAGCCGACGGAGACCCGCTCCGTGATGGGTTATTCAGTAATGACATTTGTTGATGACCGAAACCACCACCGCGATCATCTCTCGTTGAATCCGGCTCAAATCGGATTTGCCATACATGAGTGTCTTATAAAAATCATAGTGCCCTTGAAGGGAGGGAACATTCAGGCTGTGAATTTTAAGGACGTTATCTACAACTCCTTCGGGGGTCATGTGCTTTTCGTAAAACTCTTTTAGCGAACCTTCAGCTTCATTTTCTTCGATGGTTTTTATCCACGCCATTGTGTTATCCTTGTGGTTAGGGTACTTATTAATGATGTAGTCTTTTTGGGGCCGCTCCGGCTCCTTCGTCCTGAAAAACGGGGCCAGGGATCCGGAGTCTATACTGAGCGCAGCCGAAGTACCCCTTCGTCCCCGCAAAAATATTTTGCTCTTGCAGTTTTTTGACGTTACCCTATCTGCCTCTATGCTATTGCTCCGCAAAACTTTGCATTTTTTACAAAATATTGCAAAGCGCTCTCTACTAAGATTCCACTGAAACGTGAAATGAAAATCTTCGAAAGGCGTTTGTCCGTTTCACTTCTTCACGTTTTACTTGCGCTTAAGGCTTTTCCTTAGACAGAACTCAGATCAGGCTCGCCGGGATTTCTAAGCACGGACTGTATGCGGAAATTGTTTGATCCGTACGGTAGTGAACGCGTAGATGCGTTCACTACACCCGAGCAATGCACAGTTTGAAAAGTCGAACGGTCTGAAAATTCCGCGCGTCCTGCAAGCTAAGGGTAAACGTGAGAAGGGAAACGCGAGAAAGTAGCAGAACCCGCCAGAGTTCTCAGCCTGGCCGAAAGTGTAACCACTTCGGCGACACTTCTCAAACAGGTCGGACGTTTTACATCGAAAACTTTTGCTTGCATTTTTTAGGAAACTTCCTAATTTGTCGATGCTTAAAAAGCCTTTAACTACAAATTAACCGAATGAGCAATTAACCTAAAAAATCGTCTTTTGTTTTGTTTAAAAGCGAGCACGAAGTATTTAATTTACAAAATTTAGATAAATAAATCAAATTCATTTTGGAGTGAATTCAAATTGCAGGAAGCTGATTTTTATAAACTCATCGCCGAAGAAATAAAACTAAGGCCGGAGCAGGTCCGGCAGACTGCTGAACTTCTCGACTCCGGTAACACGGTGCCTTTCATCGCCCGCTACCGCAAAGAAGTCACCGACGGCCTCGACGAGGAGCAGATTCGGCACGTTGAGGATCGCGTGCGCTATTTGCGCACTTTGCAGGAGCGAAAAGAGACCGTGCTGGAATCGATCGAAAAGCAAGGCAAACTGACGCCCGAGCTTAAGAAACACATTTTGCAGGCCACCAAACTTCAGGAAATAGAGGATCTGTATCTGCCTTATCGTCCCAAAAAACGCACCCGGGCGACGGTGGCGAAGGAAAAAGGCCTGGAGCCGCTGGCCGGGCTTATGCTCGCCCAGGAATTGCAGGACGGCTCTCCGCAGGAAACCGCCGCGTCATTTATAGACCCTGAAAAAGACGTGAACAGCGCCGAAGATGCCCTGGCAGGCGCTAGAGATATCGTTGCGGAGATCGTTTCTGAGCATGCGGAGGTGCGCCAGGAAATTCGCAAGTTTACATTCCGCACCGGGCTGGTTCATTCTAAGGCCAGAAAAAAGGAAGACCTGTCGGTTTACGAAATGTACGCCGACTACAGCGAACGGGTCAAACATATCCTGCCGCACAGAATTCTGGCCATCAATCGCGGCGAGCGCGAAGGTTTCCTGCGCGTCAGCATTGATGTTGAGGTGGAAGAAGCGCTGCAAATGCTCAGGCGCCGGTTTCTGAAAAATCAAAAGTCGATATTTGCCGAGCAAGTTGAGATGGCGCTGGCGGACAGCTACCAGCGTTTGATCAATCCGGCCATTGAGCGCGACCTTCGCCACGACGTCACGGAAAAGGCCGATGAACACGCCATCAAAGTCTTTGCGGAGAATGTCAAGAATCTGATTTTGGCCGCGCCGGTGCGCAACAAAATTATCATGGGGATCGACCCCGGCTTTCGCAGCGGCTGTAAAGTTGCGGTCATCGATGAGACCGGCAAGTCGCTGGCAGGAATTGTCATTTACCCGCACCCACCGCAGAAGCGCTGGGATTTTTCAAAAAATCAGTTGAAAGAACTTATTGAGAAATACGATGTTGCTGTGATCGCGATTGGCAACGGCACCGCCTCACGGGAGTCCGAGCAGCTGGCGGCAGAAATCATCAGCGAAATGAAAAGAGAGCTGTTTTATGTGATCGTCAGCGAGGCCGGCGCCTCTGTCTACTCGGCCTCGGAAGTCGCCCGGGAAGAGTTCCCGGATCTACCGGCCGAAATGCGCGGCAATATTTCTATCGCCCGCCGACTTCTCGATCCGCTCTCCGAGCTGGTGAAAATCGACCCAAAGTCGATCGGAGTTGGACTTTATCAGCACGATGTGAATCAAAACCGTCTGGCAGAGTCTCTGGATCGGGTGGTGGAATCCGCGGTCAATTACGTTGGCGTGAATTTGAACACAGCCTCGAAATCTTTGCTGAGATATGTCGCCGGCATCAACAACCGCACTGCTGAAAACATCGTGAAGTACCGCGAGGAAAAGGGACGAATCCAATCCCGGCAGGAGTTAACCAAAATAAAGGGTCTGGGAGAAATGGCGTTTACACAGGCAGCAGGGTTTCTGAGAATCCCGGATGCCGATATATTTTTTGATTCGACCGCGGTGCACCCGGAGTCCTATCAGGCAGCTGAAAATTTGTTGAAACGATTCAGTTTAAAAGAAACCGAGGTAAAAGCAAACGGCCAGATTCTCAAGCAAAGTATTCAAAATGAAGACGTGCAATTAGCTGAACTGGCAGGCGAATGCGGCGTCGGGGCGCCGACGCTCGAAGACATTATTGCCAGTCTGGAAAAACCCAACCGCGACCCACGCGACGATATGCCCAAACCTATGCTGCGCCGCGATATTCTAAAAATGGACGATTTAAAAGAAGGCATGGTCTTAAAAGGCACGGTGAGGAACGTGGTGGATTTTGGCGCTTTTGTGGATATTGGTTTGAAGACTGACGGCCTGGTGCATAAAAGCCAGATGTCAGACAAATTCGTAAAGAATCCAATGGAAATTGTTGCCGTCGGCGACGTCATCGATGTGAAAGTTCTTAACATAGACGCAGAAAAGGGGCGGATTGGCTTGAGCATGGTGGTGTGAATTGTAAACTTCAAATGCGAATTCAAGCGATTTTGTCATGCCCGCGCAGGCGGGCATCCAGTGGCGTCGAATTACGCCAGCCACGGTTTCTGGATTCCCGCTTCCCGAGCTGTTGCAAGGACTCCGAATCTATGAAAAAATAGTTGCGACGGCCTCCCCGCCGAGCCTGCAGCGCCCTCGGCGGGACGCCATCGGGCTATAAAACCGAAATCTGCAACAGCGTGTTCCACGGCAATGACATGCTTGGTTTTCTGCTGTAGCATGACAAAAAACCGTCGTGGCTATCTTTCCACTCAGGATTGTCCTTTTCTATCAGATTAATTTCCACTGTCTTTTCCACTTCTTGATCCGCTTTTCTCTCAAAATGGCGTGGTACGGATTTTCATGGACTTCAAAAGAGACGAGTCTATGTACTTGATACTTCCTGGTAAAACCAGCCAGCAGGTCGCTTTTATGCTGATGAACCCTAAACAACAAGTCCTTTTGTTATGCCGGTATAGAGCGTACCGTTTTTCTTGCTGGCAAGTATGTAAACGTAATACTGTTGGCTATTTATACTCAATTACTAATCCTAAATTGTCTCTTAATGCTTCCGCTGTCCTGACGGATGGCAATAGATGCCTGCTGGTGTTTACCCCCTACGCAGGCAGGGGCAGGCTTGACGTTTCAGGTTCCCTCCTTTAGTCCATTCCTGGGGAGGTGGGAATCCAGTGTCATTCTTATCTGTGGATGCCCGACTAAGAGATTTCGGGCATGACATTTTTTGCAGCTTCTTCCTTTTAGTCATTCCCGCGCAGGCGGGAATCCACTGCACTCTACTTCATGGCTGCCTGCTGAAGTTTACGCCGGCACAGGCAGGCGTGGCCTGCAGCTCGAACGAAGAAGTTGACGACGTGGAGGAAGTTGCAAGTTTCTACTAAAAAAAAGAAAGAACATTTACTCAAATGTGTAATTAATTTTAAGGCTGAATTTGGCTTTTAAGTAGCTAAAAAAAACAAACATGATGAACATCCAAACAAAAATCTTGCTCTATTTGATTCTCTAAATGTTCAAAAAGTGAAAACGTTTAAAACCTTTTGGACACAGAGAACACTGAGAATCACAAAGAATCCAGAGATTTCAATTTATTTTTCTGTTGAATCCAGGACCAAGCTCACGATGAACCTGAAATAGCTAAACCAATTATTCATTCAGAAAGAGCATTTAATTCTTCCGCGGCAGCCATCTCTAAACT
>SMXC01000118.1 GCA_004356825.1 Caldithrix sp. | reverse complement strand
TTGTATTATTTGAGGGCTTAAAAAAGAAACCCTCGGAGACTTTGAATCCTCCGAGGGTTGGATGGGTCGGGGCGACTGGATTCGAACCAGCGACCCTCTGCTCCCAAAGCAGATGCGCTACCGGGCTGCGCTACGCCCCGAATTTTCTCAAAATTCGACATTTAAATATCAAACTTCGAAAATAAATTAAAATTTAAACTCTTTGTTTTCCAACAAGTTTCTTAATTTTAAGAATGCTTTTGCGCGATGGCTGGTTTTATTCTTTACATTCAAGTCCATTTCAGCGAAGGTACAGCCCTGCGCGGGCACAAAAAAGACCGGATCATATCCAAAGCCGCCGTTGCCGCGTGACTGTTCAGTAATCTCGCCTTCACAAATGCCTTCAACGATTCGAGTATCATTTTCGCTATATAAAGCCACCACACATCGGAAACGCGCTTGCCTCTTTCCGGGAGGGACACCCTGCAAAGCGCCAAGAAGTTTTTTTACATTATCGGCGTAAGTGGCATTCTCGCCCGAGTATCTGCTGGAGTAAACACCCGGCGCCCCGTTAAGGTACTCAACTTCAAGACCGGTATCGTCCGAAACCGCAGGCAATTGAGTAAACTCGAAAATAACTCTCGCTTTTTTGAGCGCGTTTTCTTCGAGGGTTTCGCCATCCTCAACGACCTCAGGTGCTCCGGGAAAATCCTCAAGCGTCAGCAGTTCAATATCCGGATTTTTTAATATTTCTACAATTTCTTTTACTTTGTCTTGATTGCCCGTCGCGAGGACTATTCTTTTTTTCACAAAACAACTCAAAAACTCAGTTGCTATTCCGATAGATATCGATCCGGTCCACGATACCTATTATTGAAGCATCGATGGGTGCAATTCGGGTCGGATACGGAATGGTGGCTTCACGAGCGGTTGTGTAATAAACTATCTCTCCCGGCCCTGCCCCAATTGTGTCAACAGCAACTATTGGATCGCCGATCTTCTTTTCATCGTGATTCAAAGGCTGGATGATTTGCATCTTCGCCCCGACTAAGTTTTCGTCCTTAACGGTTGCCCAAATTGTTCCGATTACCTTTGCCAAATTCATTTTTCCATCTCCGCATCCAATTTATCGACAATCGCCATAATGGTCGCATCAACGGCTTTATTCTCGGTTAATTCCGTCTGGCGGGCTGAACTGCCTTGAACAACGAGAACAATTTCACCGACCCCGGCACCGACAGAATCTACAGCCACGAAAAAATCTTTTTTAGGTTTGTAATCTAAATTGACCGGCTGGACAATTTGAAGTTTCATTCCGGTTATTTTTTCATCTTTGTGCGTTGCCCAGACAGTGCCGATTACTTTTGCGAGAATCAAATCTTTCTCCGATTAGGTATTAACCGTAAACCTCGGCATGATTACATTTACAAACTTTTACCAATTTTTCATTAAACTTCCATGAATCCCGGGTAGCAGATCTTTCAGAAACCACTAATTTTACAACGCTTAACATCTCGCCGCAGGTCGGACATTGATCGCCGCTCGGCTCACCGCTTGCCTTCGCTACTTTTGCTGCAAAACTACTATCTTTTGCCATGTTATCTCCTATTTTTCTAATAACCAAGCGTCAAATTTAGCAAATTATATATAAAAGTCAATAAAAAAAACCGCCTATTTAGGCGGTTCCAATAATTCAAAATTTCGCAAAAAAGTTAACGGGGCTCAATAAATTTCTTTAACTTTTTCAATTCATTCTCAAGCTCATTGATTCGGCTCAGTATCCATAGATTTCGTTCCCGATCTGTCAAAGTTAGATTCTCTTTCGGTTTTTCAGGCTGTAAATTTGGCTCGGGTTTCTTATCGTGAATCTGCCATTCGCCAATTTTAACATTGGAGTACATTGTTTGCTCTCCCCTCAAATATTCAACAGGCACGGTTTTCCCGGGCGGAGTATATTTAACTAACCGAGCTAATTCTGAAATACTGCTCACATCTTTGTCGGAAAATTTCACAACAATATCGCCTTTAACTAATCCGGCCTGCTGGGCAGGACTATTCTTTTTGATTTCTTTGATTTTAGCTTTCCAACCTTCGGTTTCGCCGATGACACCCAACCAACCATGTCTCACATATCCATGCCGGATAATATCTTCGGCTATTTTTTTGATCCAATTAATCGGATAGGCTAAAATAGTCGCATGAAAATCATAATCCAAAAATGAGTTGGTCAAACTCTCCCGAGGGGTCATCTGTCCAGCAACTAATCCGACGATTTCACCTTTTGTATTAAGAATGGGGCTGCCGTTATTGCCCGGATTTAAATTGGCGGATATTTGAATCATTCCATCATTTCTAATACCATTGATGGAGCCAAAAATCACCGATGGAAAAACACCCAAAGAGTTGCCGAGCATCAAATTCCATGCTCCCGGTACAATATTGTTAGAATCTCCAAACCGAGCAGGAGTTAAAGATTCCATATTAACTTTAAGCACAGCAAAGCCGGTTTCGGGATCATGTCCGACAAAAATTGCCGGAGATTCTTGACCATTAGAAAACGTAATTAAGTTAGATTCCGCGCCCGCGACAATACTGCTCCGGGTTAAAATATGGCCCGCTTCATCAAAAACAATACCGCTGCCTATATTAATGTAAGATACGGACTGTTTGGGCGCTTCAGTCTTAAAAAACGAAAGAATACCACTTTCAGTTTCGGGAGATATTTCGTGTGAGAATCGGGAAGCTACCGTGACAACCGAGGCTTTACTTGAATCGATAAGCTTTGCTATATCTTTTTCGAGGGATTCAAGAAATTCTTGTGCGGTGGCAGAATAAAAAGAGCACAACAAAAAAAGAAGAGATAAGACTAAAGAACGTATAACCGATTTCACCTTTTGAATAAACACTTTTAAGGCAGATTACAAATAATTAAAATTCAACACCGACAGGTTGAATACGCCCCTCCGGAACAATCTTTCTTACCGAATCCGCAAGAGCTGACGTTTGCCTTTCTAAGCGGCTCGAATTGATAGATGTTCCACCGGACATGTTAAGCCTATCCATTGGATAATTAATTTGTTGCCAGGTGTTCTGACTACCCGGTTTAGCTTGATTTGTAGAAAATTGTGAGGATGAAAATGTTGGCGGAACATTCAAAGGAGTGCTGTTATTACTTAGTTTCTTATCTGATAGATTCAAAATAAAAAATGCAGCTAAAAACGCTAAAGCTCCTGTAGCTGCATAAACGGGTATCTTGATTGGACGATTAAGGAAACCGCGGCGACTCAGGCTTCTTTCCATGCTGATTCGAGTCCTGAGAACAGTTTCAAAGTCCGGAGAAACTTTGATTGAATTCAGGTTTCGAAGCTGCCATCGGACTTGCATCACATTCTCGTATATCTCTGAGCAATCAGGACATTCTTCCAAGTGTTTTACAACGTCCTTTCTGGCCCCGGTTGGAAGCAAGCCGTCTATATAATCAAAAATCGTTTCCTGAAAACTTTTACATTCCGGCATAGGCAATCCCTTTTTTCATCTTAGAAGTTTCTCCTCTTATTATTTCGGCAGTTATTCAAAAAGTTTACATCTTTTTCATAAGATATTTCAATCGGCCTTGAAGCTTTAAGCGGCCCCTGTTTACACGAGACTTAACTGTGCCGATGGGAACACGGATAATCTTACTGATTTCTTCGTATGAGAGTTCCTGAACATCACGAAGAATTATGACTTCGCGAAACTTCGGAGAAAGGTTATTAATTTCTTTATGAATAATCTCTTCTTGAATGACTCCTTCTACGTGATTTTCGGGGTTATATTCGTCGTCAGAAATCTCGTAATCGCGATCTTCATAACCCATGTCGGTTACGGAGAACAATTTGCGCCTTTTGCGGCGCCGTAATTCTGTACGCGACAGATTACCGGCAATCGTATAAATCCACGTAGAAAACTTTGCTATGCGTTTGTATGCTTTACGCTTTCGATAGACTCTTAAAAATGTCTCCTGAACGATATCTTCCGCTTCCTCCTGGCTTCCTACGAAGCGATAAACGAAGTTCAAAAGCTGGTCTTTATATCGTTTGACAATTAAATCAAAAGCATATAAATCACCTTTTTGAAATCGCTCAATCAGGTCTTCATCGGAAGGTCTCTTGTCGCGAGCGCCAGATTGTTTCGATTGACTTGAACTACCGAATTCTTCAACCATATGGGTTTTAAAAAGTTCCTATATTGGGGAGTACTTTCTTAAGTTTATGGCGTTTGTAAAAAGGGTATTCTAACAAGAAGAAGTTAAGCAAAAACGACATCACGATATCAGGGATTTAAAGTTTATGTCTGTACCGACGTCATTTATTATTTTGATTAACAATGTCTGCAGTGCTATTTTCCTGGATTGTTGACTCGTTTTTAAAATCAAATCCGCTTGTAATAAACTTCCAAAAATATGTTGGAATTGTGGAGTGGAGTAGTTGCTCGCCATTTCTTTTGACTTTCTGATAAAAAAGGGTGGGATGCCGGTCAGTCCTGTAATTTCATTCTGGCTTTTTTTTAGTGTCATCGCACCCTTAACTTTCAGTAAATTTACAAAATGTCGGGTAATCATGGCCACAATTCCAGTTGGTGATTCACCGCTTTCCAACATCAGGTTTAAAATTGTCAACGATTTATTTAAGTCCCGATTTCCAATTGCGTCGTTCAAATTAAATACGCTGAAGTTTCTTGAAATGCCGACCACCTTTTGAACATCCGCCTCCTCGATTTTGCGCTCGCCTGCCAGATTTAAAATAATTTTATCAAGCTCATTTACAAGAGCGTGTAAATTGTTTCCCACACGTGCCTGGATAAGAATTCCCGCTTCATGACTTATCTGTAGGTTTTTTTCCTTTAGATAACTCTGAATCCAGGTCGGTACTTCATTATCATACAACGGCTTGAATTCAATATAAACTGACTGTGATTTAATTTTAGAAAAAGCTTTATTACGTAAATCAATTTTCGGACTCGTCAAGACTAACTTTGTACTGGAAACCGGTTTTTCCAAATATTTTGCCAGCAAGTCAAGACCGGAAGCAGGCAGCTTCTGGAAATCTTTCACCACGACCAGGCGGGAGTCGGACAGCATTGGGTAAGCATTCACGGTATCAAGAATTTTGCCCGCATCAATTTCATTGCCATAAAAAACATCCAAATTGAAATCTTTTGTGTCGGGATCAACGACCTGGTCAATAATTCTTTTCAGACAATCATCGATTAAAAAATCTTCAGAGCCGACAAAAAGATATGAGCTGCTAAGCTGCTTTTTTTCCAAATGAGATTTGAACTCACTGTAAGTCATTTTTAGTCGCCAGTTTTGGATTTTTCTTTTTTTATCGCTGTTATAACAGCAAGAATAAATCCCCCCCAAACCACTGTCAACATAATAACCATCATTATTAAAGCTGGAGTTGACATATCTTATTCCTCAGTATATAATATTAGTTGTGAACTTTTTCATTTTGCAAAAGATTAATTATATCGCCGATGCAGCTCCCAGATTCAGGGAAGGGTATATGGAAATATGGCCAGTCCTGCGCCTCTACTCTCTTAGGCCTTATTTCCTTATACCTTAAACCTCGTGTTGACTGCGGCCCGCCGCGCTAGACTTTCACAGTTCTTTTGTAGAGCCAATTGCTAACAGCAATTAATACAACAAGTGCGATGGCCCACTGAAGTAAAACCGTTCCTAAACTATAGGTTTTGAACGGCATCCACCACTCCTCGGGATCACCGGCAACCGTTTTCCAAAACCACCATCCGAGCAGAACCAGAAACTCGATTGGAATTACAAACTTGACGATAACATTAAACCAGGTGCCAGCGACTATATCATTACCTTCCGTATTAACCAATTCCGTGCGAAATTTATCGACGCCATATTTTATAGCGGCAAAGGCAACGAAAATGCCGCTGAGAATTAATCCAAGGCCCCAAACCCAATCTTGATTATTGAGGATGTTAAGGCTGAAGGCTGAAGGCAATCCAAGAAGAAAACCGCACGAACCGACAAAAAGAATCGCCCTCGGTCTCTGCAACCCGGCGTCCATGAAAATTCGGGTAGAAAGCTCTATCATGGCAATCAGGGAAGATAAGGCCGCAGCAGTGAGGGCGAGAAAAAATATTGTCATAAAAAAGGACCCAAAGGGCATTTGTCCGAAGAGCTGGGGGATCCAGATAAAAGTAAGCCCCTGGTTGCCGGCGCCGACGGCCTGCATGGCTTCGTCGTAAGGTAGAATAGCAAAAATGGTCGGTAAAATCACCATTGCCGCGAGTAAAGATGCCGAATTATTGCCAAGCCCCGCAATAAAAGAATTGAGAACCACATCTTCCTTTTTCTTCATATAAACCGCGTAGGTTAAAATCAGCCCCCAGCCAGCGCCGGTCGACCAGGCGGATTGGGTCAGCGCTTCCAGCCAGGTTTTATAATTGAGTAAAAGATCAAGGTCCGGCTTGAAAAGATAATCGAGGCCGGCTATGGCACCGGGCAGGGTGAGCGCGCGGGCAGCGGCAAGAATCAGGAGCAAAAACAGTGTTGGAATTAAAATTTTATTTGCTTTCTCAATTCCCCGAACGACCCCTTTATAGATAACAAAGGAACCCAGAGCCATTGCTATAAAGTGAAAAAATACCGGTTGATAGCCGGAAGTGAAGGTATTCCAATACTGCTCCGATTGCGCTAAACCGGAGTCACCCATGAAAGACGCTACCAGAAATTTGACACACCAACCCATGACCACAGAATAATAAAACATAATGGCCATAGTACAGAAACCGACAAAAGCGCCCATCCAGGTAAACTTCTTACCGAGAAACTTGCCAAAAGCTCCGACAGTTCCCATGCGCGTTTCTTTACCGAGGGAAAATTCAATTATCAGGAGGGGAATTGACCACAAGAAGAGAAAGATAATCCAGGGAATAAGAAAAGAGCCGCCGCCATTTTCAGCGACGATTCTGGGGAATCTCCAAATATTACCGGTACCCACAGCCATGCCCAGAGCTGCGAGAATCAAACCCCATCTCGAGCTAAAGAATTCGGATTGCTTCATTTTCCTCCCTTTCTAATTTTAGTTAAATCGACAGCAAAACCAAACCTGTAACTCCGACTGCAAAACAATAATAAGCAAAACGATCAAACCAACCCCTTTTTACAACCGCAAGAAGCCACTTAATTGCAAAAATACCTGAAAAATATGCAAACATAGTTCCAATGAGCAGATTTACAAGTTCTTTTCCGGAAGGGAGATGAGAGATAAGGTCGAATACCTGCAATAATGTTACAGCCAGAATCAACGGAATCGCCAGAAGAAATGAAAAACGAGCCGCCTCCTCTCTTTTCACGCCTGTAATCATTCCCGCAGTTATTGTGGTCCCGGAACGAGAGATACCGGGGAATAAAGCCACAACTTGAGCAAGGCCAACCCAAAAAGCTTTTAGGGGTGAGAACTCCATTACTTTTTCATTCGCGAACTTAGAAGCGAAAAGAATAAAACCGGTCACAACTAAGGAGCCACAAACAAACGCAGGATTTGAAAAAGCAGCTTCAAATGTATCCTTAAATAAAAATCCGATAGTAGCCGCAGGAAAAGTCCCGATGATTAACAAACCAAGGAGTTTCAGACCTTTGCTCGCCTCGTCATCTGAATCCTCATTCTTATATTTAAATAAAATCAGAGACTTCATACCTTTTAATAATAACAAAATATCGCTTTTAAAGATGGTCAAAACAGCCATCAAAGTCCCGAAATGGACAAAGACCTCAAACCGGATATCGTGAATTTCAATTCCCAGGATGGCTTGACCAAGCACAAGATGTCCCGAACTACTAAGCGGAAGAAACTCGGTTAACCCCTGAAGGACGCCTAACAGCGCCGCCTGCCAAATCGCCAATAACTACCAACCCCGCTTTAATTATGGTCTATAATTTTGGATTTCTTGAAAACTTGGCCTCAAGTTAACTTATTCAAATTAATATTGCAAGAGAAAATTAGGAGAGATGCAGAGCGTTGATTTTTCAGGAATTAAGTCATCCGCAAACAAAAAAGGCTTTGACCGGAGTCAAAGCCTTTCGAGTAAAATTTAAAATGAAAAATTATTGCCCGAGCATGTAAGTAACACCACCCATAATTTTAATTTGACTAGCTTCGGTATTAAAGATAAGCATTGCACTTCCCTTTAGATTGTCAGAAAGAGGAATTTCAGCGCCCGCACCTAAGTTAAGACCGATTCCGGTACTGCTTCCTCCTCCAACAGTTCCGAAGCCTGGAACCGTTACTTCTGGTACACTAACTCTAACAAAGCCTAATCCACCAACGGCAAACAGATCTATGTTGCCTCCCGATGGAAAGTAATATCTGACATTACCATTTATACTTAAAAAATCCAGGTCATCACTCCAGTAATCAAGACTAGGTACTATAGCCAGACCGGGAATAATCTCTCCCAGGTTAACATGCGCGCCAAAAATGATGCCGCTCTGGTCTGCGTCTGCTGCTACAAAACCCAGACGACCGCCGACACCCTTAAAACCAATTTGAGCAGCTGAATCACTAAATGTGAAAACCAGCAAAACCAGTATAAGAATGGATACAAATCCTACTCGCTTCATAAATCCCTCCTGTTTTTATTTAGTTAATAGGTCATTTATTTTAAAAAGTTAATTAATTTACACCTACTTTGCAACAAACATTTTAGATGCCTGCAAAAAATCTTCCTAATTCAACTCGACTCGATGTTTAACAATCTTGCCGTTTATAAACTGCAAAAAATTTACTTCTCGGTTCACGCGGTGGTTGCCTTTAAACGAGATGTTTCCTTTCATGCCGGGGTAATTTGAAATTGTGTTTAGACGCCGATTGATTTCATGACCCGTTTTAGCGCCTTTAGAAATTACTTCATTTAAGATGCGAAAAGCATCATAACCGAAAACTTCCCACCTCTCGGGCGTTCTCTTCATCTTAACCCGAAAATCACTGCGAAACCTTCTAAAAGCACGGTTGTTTTCATCCGGGAAGTAATCACTGACGAAAATCGTCCCATCAACATAAGGTTGAATTTGGGCAATTTTCAGAATATCCAAATCATCCCAATATTCGCCGCCGATAATTTGGGTGCGGATGTTACTTAAAGCAAACTGAGGAGCGATATATTTAATGTCATCAGAGTAGATGGGCAGAAAAATAGCATCAATTGAAAGTACCGGAATATCTTTTTCATCCAGATCCTGACCTTTTGCCTCAGCTTCGTTTATCATTTGTTCCACATCGGTGGAATCATAACTGAAGGCCGCAGCCCGAATCGATTTAAATTGTCTGCTTAAATCTTCAGGCGTGTCATAATACCAGCTTTGCGCAACGATTCGGCCGCCGAGTCGATCGATGGTCGAAGTAAAACTATCCGTCATTTGCTGGCCGTATTCATCCGCCGGCGCTAAAGTGGCAAAGGTACGAAAGCCAAGTTGGTCGTAAGCATAAAGCGCCAGCGCCTCACCTTTTCTCTCAAGGTCGCTGTTCAATTGATAAACAGAGTTGCCGACCGAGGCAACCTGATTTTCCGTTGCTGCAGGGCCAACTAAAGGAATATTTTCGCTGGCGGCCACAGCGCCAATCCCGGCAGTTATAGAACTTTCAAGTTCACCGATAATAGCCTGGACATTTTCCTGCCGAATCAAATTTTTAGTTGCCAGAATTGCTTTGATCATATTGCCTTGTGAATCACGTACCACCAATTTAATCGGCTGCCCCGAATTGTTTTTGGCATGAAAATGAGCAAATTTGATTCCCCTGAAAACACCTTGTCCTTCTTCGCTAAAAAAACCGGTCAACGGCAACACGACGCCAATTTTGATCGACTGGCTGCCCGGGTTTTCAGCTTCTTGCAGAAGTTCATCAATTTGCTCGATATACCCACCGGGTCCAAATTTCTTCTTATAATTTTTCAGCAAAGAAACCGCTCTGCGTGCCGAACCGTTCTTTATTTCTTTTTTCGCTAATCCAATTGTAACCAGCGCCGCCGACGTTTCACCATTTGCGAATTGCAAAAGTTTATTTAATTCCGACAAAGCGAGTTTTGAATGGATGATTGAAGTTGCGATCCTTTGAGACTTTGCCGTCAGTCTGTTGTCAGAGCTCCAGTCAGAAATCCACAAGAAATATCTTGCCGCATTGAAGCTGTCATTCAGGCGGTAGTAACTGGAAGCCTTTAAGAAATAAGCATCATCTACATACCTGCTTTGTGAAAAAGTATTGATGAGTTTGTCGGAGTACCGGGTTGCGTCGGAAAATTTTTCAAGATGGTAAAGGCTCTTTCCGGTCATGAGCAGGGAAGCAGTCATGCGGTGATGAAGGATAGTGGAATTGCTCAAAGATTCGAAACCAGCGAAAGCTTTCAAATAATCTTTTGAGCGATACCGGCGTAAAGCACTCCTGAAATCCACTTCTTTATCGTTAATAATCCTGACGGTGTTTGAATTCTGCGCCTGTGTTTCAAGTGGAATGACATTTATCCAAACGGTCCCCAACAAAAAAATCAAGAGCTTATTGATCGTGTTTTTTTTCATAAAGAACCTTACTCAACGGTTACACTTTTGGCTAAATTACGCGGTTGGTCGACATCGCAGCCCCGTAAAATCGCGATGTAGTACGCCAACAGCTGCAAAGGAATGATGGTCAGAATAGGTGTTAAAAACTCTAATGTGGGCGGAATATAAATCACATGATCCGCGCGTTTGCTGATCTCTTCATCGCCCTCGGTGGCAATTGCGATGATACGCCCGCTTCGCGCCTTCACTTCTTCAATGTTGCTGGTGATTTTTTCATAGGTCGAGTCTTTTGTTGCAATAAAAACAACCGGCATGTTTTCATCGATAAGCGCGATTGGTCCGTGTTTCATTTCCGCAGCAGGGTACCCTTCGGCATGAATGTATGAAATTTCTTTTAATTTAAGAGCGCCTTCGAGCGCCACAGGAAAATTATAGCCGCGGCCAAGATAGAGAAAGTTCTGGCTTTGATGATATTCTTTAGCGATTTCTTTAATCAGCTCATGAGTTTGCAGTATTTTTTCAACCTTTTTAGGCAGCGCTTTCATTTCGTTGACAATGTCAATGCCTTTGGAAGCGCCCAAGTTACGCATTCTTGCCATCAGCAGCGACAGCAGGGACAACACCATAACTTGCGAAGTAAAGGCTTTCGTCGAGGCCACGCCAATTTCAGGCCCGGCATGCAAGTAAATCCCGGCATCGCTTTCTCTTGCTATTGTTGAGCCGACAACATTACAGATACCAAAAACCTTGGCGCCTTTTCGTTTCGCTTCTTTCATAGCCGCCAGTGTATCCGCGGTTTCTCCGGATTGACTGATAACAAACATCACCGCGCCACGTTCAATAATCGGATCTCGGTAACGAAACTCAGAGGCATACTCGACTTCTACAGGCGTTCTCGCAAATTCCTCGAGCATGTATTCGCCGATGAGAGAGGCATGCCAGCTGGTACCGCAGGCAGACAAGAGAATTTGGGGCGCGTAAAGCAGTGATTCCATTTCATGACGAATTCCTCCCAAACGGGCTGTGCCTTCTTCGGAAAGCAAACGGCCGCGCATGGCATCCTCGATGGTTTGCGGCTGCTCCATGATTTCTTTGAGCATGAAATGGTCATATCCGCTCTTCTCGATTTTATCCAAATCAAAAGCAATCTTTTCAATCTTTTTGTCGACTTCCAGATTGTCAATCGTCTTAATCGTGACTTTATCACGAGTGATGATGGCAATCTCATTGTCATCCAGATATGTAACATCTTTGGTATGATTAATAATGGCCGAAACATCTGAGGCCACGAAGTATTCATTGTCACCCATTCCGACGACCAAAGGACTTCCCCGGCGCGCCGCGATAAGGGTATCCGGCTCGTCTCTGGAGATAACTGCTATCCCGTACGTTCCCTCGACCTGGCTGAGCGCCGCACGTACGGCCTCTTCCAGGCTGCTGCCATTTTGATAATACTCGGCTATCAAATTTACCAGAGCTTCCGTATCCGTGTCTGTCGAAAACTTATAACCGTTTGATTCTAATTTGGTTTTGATTGTTTGATAGTTTTCGATGATGCCGTTGTGAATGAGCGCAATTCGGCCTGTTGTGTCTGTATGCGGGTGGGCATTTATCTGATTGGGCACGCCGTGGGTTGCCCATCGTGTGTGAGCAATTCCCAACTTACCGGAAAGTGCGTTTTGGGCTAAAGATTGTTCCAGCGCAGAAATCTTCCCAGGCTGCTTTTCAACTGTGATTTTGCCGTTGGTAAGAACAGCCACGCCAGCGGAGTCATAACCGCGATATTCTAACCGTTTTAACCCTTCGAGAAGAATGGGTGTCGCGTCCTTGTTACCAATGTATCCAACAATTCCACACATTGAATCTCTCCTTAGACATAAGTTTCGTAGATGGAACAAAGTTGTTTGTGTACCTAAAACAGCGTTTGGCTATTAGCTTTTGGTTTTTATTTTTTAAAATTTACGTCGTATCCCGACTTCTTCGAGATCGCCTTTCAGGTAATTACAATAACCGTTTTAACTAATTGCTTTTTTTGCTAAAAGTTAATAGCCAAGAGCCGATCGCTCAGTTTTAAGTAAAAATGTGTCACTCAGAAAGGAGTCCTTTCGATAATACTTAAGATAAATTTTGTTTCTTAAGTAAACCAAAAATGGTAATTAAACGCCCAAACATAAAAAAAAAATTCTTAAAAATCAAGTGAAAAGGGTGATATAAAAAGCGTGACCTATTATTCCCATTCAATTGTACTGGGTGGTTTTGAACTGATGTCATAAACCACCCTGTTTACGCCCGGCACTTCATTGATAATTCGATTCGAAATCCGTGCCAGTATTTCGAAAGGAATTCTTGACCAGTCCGCGGTCATGCCGTCCAGGCTGCTGACCGCACGAAGTCCGATTACACTTTCATAAGTTCGCATATCCCCCATGACGCCAACTGTCTTTACCGGAAGTAAAACCGCAAACGCCTGCCAGGTTTTATCATACCAATTGTTGCTTCTAAGCTCTTCAATAAAAATCGCATCAACTTCACGTAGAATGTCCAGGCGCTCTTGAGTGATTTTACCCAAAATTCTTACCGCGAATCCAGGACCGGGAAAGGGGTGTCTTCCCAGGACCTTTTCAGGAAGGCCCAGCTCCCTGCCGACATTTCGAACTTCATCTTTAAATAATTCGCGTAGCGGTTCAATTAATTTTAACTTCATAACCTCCGGCAGGCCGCCGACATTGTGATGGGTTTTGATGGTCACTGAAGGTCCATGAGCAGAAACACTTTCGATGACATCCGGATAAAGGGTGCCCTGAACGAGATATTCAACATTTGAAATTCTTTCAGCTTCTTTTTCGAAAACCTCGATAAATGTATTTCCGATAATTTTTCGCTTTTCTTCAGGATTTGTCACACCCTCTAAACGGCTCAGGAAATCCACTGACGCATCAATGGAAATGAAATTAGATTTAAAGTAGTTTTGAAACGTCTCGCCAACTTCTTCAGCTTCATTCTTGCGCATGAGACCGGTGTCAACGAAAACGCAGTGCAGTCTGTCACCGATTGCTTTATACACCAGCGCCGCCGCAACTGCGGAATCCACACCGCCGCTCA
>SMXC01000117.1 GCA_004356825.1 Caldithrix sp. | reverse complement strand
CCCAACTTCGACAGTTCGCGTTGTAAGTTCCATATTTACAATAAAAATATGCTCAAGTCTTCACTACATTTTGTGATTTTTAGTCAATCTTGCAGGAATTTTTAGTCTGAGATGCTGCAGGAGTATTCGTTGATGGTCATCGGGTTTTGAGACACAGGACAGTCTAATTTCTACGCCTTTCTTTGTTGGCAAGATGACGTCGGTCAATTTTATTCTTTTGATTTCGTCGATGATTTTTCTGGGTTCGTTTCCCAGACCACTGTTCTTGCACATTTGTGATAAGCATTTCCAGAGCACATAGGCTAAGAAACAGACCAGGATATGCGCCTGCACCCGTTTTTCTGTTTGATGCCAGATGGGTCTGAGCACCAAATCATTTTTCTGGATTCGAAACGCCGCCTCGACATCGGTCAGATGAATGTAGGCATGCCAAAGGTCTTCGGCTGACCAATCGGCGATATTGGAACGCAACATATAACATCCTTGCGTCAGTTGCTGCCAACTCTGCCGGTCTTGGCTTTTACTCCAAGTGACGGACAGGGTGTCGTCTTCTTGATTTTTGATGACTTTGATATCAAACAGCCCGGCAGCCCGGCTGTTGCGTTCGAGCAAGCGTCCGATGCGGCGCTCGGCGACGGCAGGGTTTTTGAGGCGTCCCTTCTGACCCGAAGTTTGAATTTTTTGGAGTTCTTTCTCAATTCTGCCCGTGAAGCGTTCGAGCATGGCTTGCTCTTTCTCTTTGCGTGCGGCGCTGCGACAAAGGATGAACGTCTCTTCTGTGCCATCGGGTGAGGCACATTTCTTGACCTGGAGCCCTTCGTTGATTTTTTGCCAGTCACCAGAGAGAAGCTCACGTTCGAACTTCTTCAGCAGGCTTTTGGGGGTGCCAATGATATAGCGTCGGCCCTTCTGCTTCAGGAAGTCAATGTTTTCGTCGCTGACCATACCGCGATCCATCACCCAGATGCGGTCGGCAGCGCCATAACGCGTTTCCATCTTTTCGACGATTTCTTCCACTGTGGTGCTGTCGTGACGGTTGCCAGCAAAGACTTCATAGCCCAGAGGAATGCCTTCTTTGGTGACCACTAAGGCGATGCAAACTTGCTTGCAATCCGGGCGCTGGTCACGGGAGTAGCCGCGTTTCGCCTGCGAGTTGCTTGCTGCTTCGCCTTCGAAATAAGTTGAGGTGACATCGTAGAGGAGCAAGTCGTATTCGATATTGAAGAGTTCACCAAAACGCTGTTTCAAATGTTTCTCAAGCGCCTCTTTGTGGGGCAGAAGCTTGTCCAAAGCCCGGTAGAGACGGTTGTCATAGACCAGGTCATTGGGGATACCCATTAAATCGGCCAATGCGGTATGGCCATAAAAATGTTCAGCAATGTAAAGCTCACTTTTGGGCTCACAAAAGCGGGCAATGGTCAAGATGCAAGCCAAGTCGGCCCAGGGAATCTTTTCTCGACCGGCCGGCATCACCTGCTGAAAAAACGCGACCAGTCCCAGACGCTTCAAAAGCTCAAGGGCCAGCCAAATGTCGCCAAAATCACGCACCCGCTCGGTACGGACACCCCGAACGTTGACTTCGACCCACTCCGGTTCGAGCTTCTCGTACAGGTCGGCCTGGTGGTCCGAACGACCTTCTGCTGCTTTCCGGACTCCTAAACGACCGGCTGCGTCCATTTCACCGAGGTAGGCAACCACATGTTGGCGGGGGCCGCGTTCGGTTCGACGAGATTCAACCAGCGCCCAGTAGGCGTGGGTCTTGCCATCTTTTTTGCGAGTAATCTTTCTTATGTACATGGACATAAGATACGAAGTAAAACTAACAAAATCAATAGGGTAGGTCTTCACTACACTGGCCTTTCAAAGAGCTTGAACTCACAAACAACAAAAGGAAAAATCCTTAGCCTTAAAAAAATATTTATCGTGAATGAAGTGTCGAAGTTGGGTTAGTTTTTGCAAGATCTCACAAGTTTTTCTAATTTCTTGCAGCCGTAGGAGAACAACACTGAAAGGGGAATTGGATGAAACTGGATAATATACTTATGAACCTAAAATTTAAGGATGGCCTCAAAAGTATGGTAAGCCAAAGTATTTTCCGCTACTCGAAAATACTTGTATTTCTCATAGTGCTTATGGCAGGCATCTTTTACATTTTAGTCTGGGACAATGCGCCAATTGTGGTAAATGACTCGTCGTCATATATGAAGGTTGCTACCGACTTTCAAGACCTGAAATTAGATAAGTTGCCTGCTCGAACACCGGGATATCCATTTCTTTTGTGGCTTACAAACTCGCATGAACACCCCACACGACTTTTATTTTTTATTCAATTAGCCTTGCATCTTTCATCCGTGCTTCTTTTAGCTTACCTCCTCAACTATATGGCCGTTTCAAAGAAAATCATTGCTCTGTTTTTGCTTTTATCACTCATTCCTCCGAGCGTGGTCATGACTGCTTATGTCCTGAGCGAGACCTTGACGCAGTTCTTTCTAGTAATAGGCGTCGTTTTTCTACTTTTGGGCATAGATAAGAGCAAAAGATCCCTCATTGTAATATCGAGTATTGCTTTATCCTTTTCTGCTCTTGTTCGTCCCACTTACCAGCTAATTTTTGTTGTAATCTTCGGATTATTGCTCGTATCTTTGTTTCTCGCTAAAAAGGCCCGTCGACAATTGGCTTTAGCCACCGTTAGTACTTTTGTCTTTTCGACGATTTTTATTGGCGGACTCATTTTGAATAACTACAGAAACTTTGATTATTTTGGTTTAACTCCATTCTTTGGCTTGGGCCTTTGCTGCAAAACAGCTCGCTTCTTAGAGAAACTACCGGATGAATATGCCGAAGTTCAAGAAACACTCATAAAAAATCGGGATAGAGCACGAGTAACGTACCGCACCGCAACGCCAAGAAGGCCCTGGCATAATAGCTCTCATAACGGCTTATACTACATTTGGCTTACCCAACCAGAATTGCGAAAAATAAAAAATTTTAATAGCAGGGTCGAACTATCTACTTACCTGTTGAAATTGAATCGGACTTTGATCAAACAATCACCGCTTCTGTATCTGAAAGAAGTTATAATTGCTTTACCAACTTACTGGTTTCCTTCAACAACAAATGTTTCGAATTTCAATTCATGGAAAATCAAATTTGTCTGGGTAACGATACATTTTGGTGTCATCCTGCTCTTTTTCTTCATAGTTTCAATTCTGCTTGGCTGTGGATTGTTTCTTTTTAACCTGCCTGCTGAGTCAAGAGACAAATTTAGGTCTCAGATCGCTGATAATGCTGACTTATTACTGTTTAGCTTTCTCATTCCTATTTCGATCATCGTTTACACTATGCTTCTGTCTATAGCAGTCGATGTAGGCAATCCCAGACATCGGGTGACTACTGACTTATTTATTTTCTTTACAATAGCACTGGGAATCCACTTTTTGATAAATTTACGCAAAAATTTAAATAAAAGTTAGAGAAAAATTAAGCATGGTATTACTTTTCTTAAGTTGAAAATGAATGACCCGTCAGTTAATAACGACACACAATGTCAGCGGGGGTTCAATGCAGACGGCTATGACTGGTAAAGGCTCCTCCATCGACCGGGACAATAAAGTTTCGTTTACCGTGGCTCTGCCTGTTTATAAAGAGGAGGGTATGCTAAAACACTTGCATTCTTTGCTTACCCAGGCATGTGCGAGTGTCGAGGATAATTATGAGATTCTATACATCAACGATGGGAACCGCGATGGCACCGGGGAGATCTTGCGGCAACTGGCTGCGGAAGACCGTCACGTTAGTTTTGTCGAATTGAGTCGAAACTTCGGTCACCCGGCTGCACTTGAAGTGGGAATTGAAATCGCCGACGGTCAAAGCCTAATTCTCATGGATGCTGATCTGCAGGATGATCCGGCCGTAATTCCAGAGCTTCTGCGCATCCAGCGCGAGGAGGGGGCAGAGGTGGTCCATGTGGTGCGAACGAACCGCAAGGAGCCGTTGGTCATGCGCCTGATGTTCAGGGTGTTTCACTGGTTTATTCAGCGGACGGCGACCTACCCGGTAACTCGCAATTCGGGCAGCTTCGGTTTACTGGGCGCTCGGGCTCTTGCCGAGGTACGCAACATGACTGAACGGCTGCGCTACTTCCCAGGTCTGCGGGCATTTGTCGGCTTTAAGCAGATTGAGCTCAAAGTCGAGCGCGACGCTCGTTACGACAAAAGAAGCCGGGTTGGCTTCATTGGACTCGTACGCTTGGCAGGTTTAGCCTTCTTTGTAGAGACTCGGATGCCGATCACAATCTTTTACCTGCTTAGCCTGGTATCGCTACTTACAAGCCTCGGTCTGGCAACTTATGCCCTCATCGCGAAAGTATCAGGAATCGGATAGTCGCATGGACGAGTACCGTCACCTCCATATCTTTTTTTAGCGGCGTGATTATTCTGGATCAAGCGTTCATTTACGAGTATTTGGCTCGGGTTTACGAAGAAATCCGCACCGGCCAATTTATATCGTCGATAAGCTCCACCGTGCGCGAATTACGACGGAGATACGAGACTACAGCCACTGAGTACGTAGTAGGCGTGATTTCTCTGAACACGCGAACATGTATATGACCCGGGTTGCAGACATATAATTAATTTAAAAAATTGATTCTCTCTTATTTATCTATCTTTCAACTCGGCAGACCGGGCCAAGGCCGTCTGTGACAAGGCCGAATTTTCCAACCGTTTAGCAAGATTACCGATATTTTCATAAAGCCACCACCTTCCCGGAAGGTACGCTGTTAAGGCCTGGTAGTAGTCAATTCCCGCTTGATAAAAATTGGCGTTCTCCCAAAAAGGCGTAGAAATCATCACAATATCCTGCTCGGCTTGCACGGGGTCAATTTCCAGACATTTCTTTGTGTAATCTAAACTTTCACGCCAACTTCCCAGCCCGGCATAAGCAGTGGCCAGTCTATTCTTAAGCCGGTAAAATTGTAGATTCCTGGGAATGGCGTTTTGAAAATCGGCAAGTGCCAGAGCGTACTCCTTTATCTTTAAATAATATTCCCCCCGGTAAACTAAAGCAGCTGAGGTGTAAATGTCGGTTGCCACCGCCCGGTTATAATGAAACAGCGGCTTCTCATTTTGACCGAGTGATTCGTAAACAATGGCAAGATTAATATGGGTAATGTGCCAATTGGGCGCCAACTCTAGAGATTTCTGGAAATGTTCAAGCGCATTTTCGTTGAGTCCCTGGCGCATTTGAGTGAGTCCGTAATTCACGTGCGCGCGCGACGAGGGCGCTTTTTGCAGAATATCCAGCCAGTAATTTTCGGAAGTTTGGTAGACAACATTTCTTTTCCAGGTCAGCGCTGAGAAGGAAAAAAATAGCAGCAGAAAACCGCCAATTGCCAAACCTTTAAAAAACCGCCCCGAACTGATACTGGCGAACATAAAAATAGACAGAGGAATTACCCAGGTCAAAGACAAAATCGCCAGCGGTAAATACGGCCGGTGTTCGTTCACCATCTCAGCCAAAGGTGCGATTGAAGATGTGGGTGAAATCAACGCAAGAGCTGAAATAGTCAAAAACATAAAGTGAGGATATTTTCCATAAGTTCCTTTTAAAATCGCTGCAACGACAAGCCACCCGGAAATCGCCAGCAGCACATTCGGATGCCAGAGAGTGCGAAAGATCGGGTAGACGAGATTGTCCGCTACGAGATTCACCGGCACGAACCACTGAAAGACATAATGCCACCACACCGTTAGTTGGGTGTAAAAATAGGCATCCGGTGTCATATCTAAAGTGCGTCTGGCTTCTGCCAAATAGTCTGGCAGAAGAACACTTCTGATACCAAAGTAAATAGCAGTAACGGCTAAAAACGGCCACAATCGCCGCAAGGTCGTTTTATTGAGAGAAGTTAAAATATTCTTCAGAAACCCCTCTGCCCTCTTTTGATTTCCAAAAGGTGTAATTTCATAAAGCCAATAAACGGCCAATGCACCGACCGTTTCAACCTTAGTAAACAAAGCAAAAGTAAAAAGCAAGAAAACCAACCAAGGCGTTTCCGCGTAGTTCGGGAAATCCTTTGATTTCATATAAATGACGAAAGAAGGCAACAAGAAGGCCGCAACCAAAAGAGATGATCTGGCCGAAAAATAATTCACCACTCCGGATGTGGTTGGATTGGCAGCAAAGAGTAGCGCGGCGAATAAAGGTGTGTGTATTTTGAATGCCGCGCTTTCGCCGGCATGGCAAAACGAAATAATCTTCCTGCAGAAAAAATAAAGGCCAAAAGCGCAGGTCAAATGCAAAAAAATCTGAGTCAGGTGCCACGACCAAGTATCGTACCCGCTTATCCAGTAGTTTAGCGCGTAAGACGTTTGTAAAACGGGCCGGTAATCCGCGTGATCCCGCAACGTACTGAATGTTTCCGGATCGACAAAATAGTCAGGAATATTTTTTAAACTTCGAACGGTAGGATTTTCAGAAACGGTGTGGCCGCTATCGAGTAAGAACTGATGCTGAAAATTGTTTGAGAATACAGCCAGACAGGTGAGTGAAATGAGAGCGAAATGAAAATAGAAAAAATGGTTTGTATATATATTTTTAAGGTTCAATACTGTGGCCGAGTTCATTTAACAATAAGATTCGAGTCAGAACCTCAGCACACGTCATTCCGAACAAAGTGAGGAATCTTGTTGCGAGTGATGCACGGCAGATTTCTCACGGCGCTTCGCTCGTTCGAAATGACGCACTATTATAATCTTTCAGGAAGCGTCACTTCTTTAACTGACTCAACGGCAGCACATTGGTCTCTTTCGGGCTGGAAAGCACGATATCCGTTCGTGTGTTTACCACCCCCGGCCATGCTTGAATTTTAGAGAGCAGATTTTCCAAAGTCTCTGTGCTTTCAGTGCGGATTTTTAAAATATGCGACCCGTCACCTGTGATAGCGTGGCATTCGAGGATTTCCTCATGCTCTTTTGCGCGCTCGATGATTTTCGCATAAAATTTGGAAGATTCCGTTGTCAAAAAAATAAAGGCAGTGACTTCCAAACCGATACTTCTTGCATCAAGCAAGGTGTGATAGCCGCGAATGACGCCGGACTCCTCGAGTTTTCGCAAACGTTCACTCACAGACGGAATGGACAGTTTAACATCCTCGGCTAACTTATTTCGTTTGGTTCGTCCGTTCGTTTGCAGGGTTTTCAGAATTTTGAGATCGATTTCGTCGAGTTTGATGTCAGGCATTTATTTTTCCAATCTGTGTTTCAAGGCGTTAAATCCAATGACCCAAAAAGCATTCTTTTTTAAGTTAAACAATATTTATTTGAAGATCAACCGAACCGTAAACCTGAAACAAATGTTTTTTTTGTGCGGCACAATGAAGTTTTCCGGAATAAAAAATCTCCTTGCATCTGTTGGGTTTTATTAGTTAATTAACGCGCTTTAAATAAAGTAACTCATCTTAAACATTAAATCCTAATCGAGGAGGTAACATGCGTAACAAAAATATCATTTTAACCGTTTTGCTGACTTTTCTAATTGCAAGCTTTGCTTTTGCTGGTGACAAGTACCAAATTGATGTGACCCACTCATCTATTGGTTTTTCGGCGAGACACCTTTTGATCAGTAATATCAAAGGGCACTTTAAAGATTTTTCGGGTGTCATGGATTTTGATGAAAACGATATCACAAAATCTTCTATAGAGGTAACCATCAAAACGGCAAGCATCTCAACTGCTAACGAAAAACGCGACGGCCATCTGAAAGGCTCTGATTTTTTTGATGCTGAAAAACATCCCGAAATTACGTTCAAAAGCAAAAGCGTTGTAAAAACAGATGATGGTTACAAAATGGTTGGCGATTTAACCATCCGCGGCGTAACGAAAGAGGTCGCCATGCCATTTACTTTAGTTGGACCCGTCGAGGCAATGGGAACGCGAATTGGCCTCGAAGCCAGCTTGACAATTAAACGGCTTGACTACGGCGTTTCCTGGAGTAAAACTCTCGACAGCGGCGGTCTG
>SMXC01000116.1 GCA_004356825.1 Caldithrix sp. | reverse complement strand
TTATAACAAAACTGAAATTCAGGAGGAATCAGAATGGCTCATACTTATAATGAACTGAAACATATGACCCTGACGCAGCTCACGGAGATCGCCAAAGAGACCGAACACGAGGCCGTTCAGGGTTTTACGCAGATGAACAAAGATCACCTTTTGAAGGCGCTCTGCGCGGCGCTTGGAATTGAGATGCATGTACACCACGAGGTCCTTGGAATTGATAAATCGAGTATCAAAAAGCAAATCAAAGAACTCAAAGTGGAGCGCGACAAAGCTCTGGAAGCTCATGATCATAAGCAGCTCAAAGTTGTTCGCCACCAAATCAAGAAGCTTAAACAAAAGATCCGTCGGGCGACAGTTTAAATACTCCTCGCCACGCGGCTAAATTCATTATGAAGCTATTATTCTTTCTCATTGCTCTACTTTCTTTGGTGAACACGGTTTCATCTGAGTCCAATGTGGTGACCGTCACTTATATTGCTAATGAAGGAATTCTGATTCAGAGTGGCAACCAGCAGGTTTTGATCGATGCTTTGCACAAGCCCTACCTTCCTGAGTACCTGGCGACTCCTCAAAAAAATCTTGACGCCATGATGGCCAGCCGCCCTCCCTTTGAGGACATTGAACTTCTTCTGGTTTCTCATATTCATGGTGACCATTTCAACGCCGAACTAGTGGCCCAATATCTGCAAGTTTCTAAAACAGCGAAGCTGTTTGCCACACTTCAGGCGCAGTCGGAGATTGCAAAAATTTTTTCCGGTTTGGCAAATATTAGTGACAAAACTCAGGTCATTCGATACCACGCTGAGATGGATACTTCCTTTTCGGCAACAGGAATCCAGGTGAGAATGGTACGAATCGCGCATGGTGGTGCGAGATGGTCGGGGATGCAAAATGTTGGCCATATTGTCGAAGTAGGTGGGTTGAAATTTCTACATATTGGCGATCCCTCTTATGGTCAAAAAGATTTTGAGCGCTTGCAACTTTTCAAGGATAAAATCGATGTTGCCATTTTACCCTTCTGGTTTCTAACCGCCGCCAAGGGACGTGAAATAATTAATAAGCTCATCAAGCCTGTATACTTGGTCGCAGTCCATGTGCCGCCAAAAGAGGTTCATTCGATCACCCGGGAAATTGCTAAGCATTATCCGGAGGCAGTTGTTTTCAGCAAGCCAAATGAGAAGCAGATTTACAAGTAATGATATCAACTAAACTTTGAGATTGGACTCTCTCTTGACCCAGAGCAATCCCGCCAACCTTCAATTATTTCAAAAACAGTACGAAAAACTCGCCGGAAAAGTATATTTAGCAAACAACGCCAAACAAGCGGTGCAATTTATCGACGCAATTTTTGCCGGTGCAAAAATAACCAAAGTTGTTACGGCCCCCCTGCCCGAAGACATCTCCCGGCAGCTTGAAAAGTTTTTTCAAAAGACAAATATTCCAGCCGTTGAGCTTGATTTAAAAAACCCCGACATTCAAAATCAGATTAGCAAGGCCGAAGTCGGCATCAGTGCGGCCGAGTTTGCCATTGCTGCCATGGGTGCGATGGTTGAAGTCACCACCGAAGACAGCTACCGATTGGTCTCCTCTCTGCCGCGGGTGCATATCGCTTTTTTAAAGGCCTCAGAAATTATCGACGATTTGGATGACGCTGCCCCGAGACTCCGCAACATTTACAATCGCCACAAAAGCAATTGTAACATCACGTTTATTTCCGGGCCGAGCCGCACGGCAGATATCGAGATGAAACTGTTTTTAGGGGTGCACGGGCCGCAAGAGTCGCATGTGATTATTTGTGATTGGCAACAGTAAAATTGAGCGATTGGCTTTTGGCAATTAGCGGTTAGCTAAAGAAAATTCAATTAGTTGAAAGGGTCAATGTAAATTACCTAACAAAACCTGAGTTCGATATAAGAAATTGAAGACCAAAAACTTACATATACTGCCATTCCGGCAATTTTTAAGCCGGAATCTAGTTGTAAGAACGAAAAGATTCCTGCCTACAATCCCAGGAATGACATTGGACGGGTCGTTTTTGGTCTTGATCCTCATTTTATTCCTTACGTCGAACTGACGTTAACAAACGAAATGATAGTCACAACGTAATTTTCCCAAAATTAAAAGCCAAAAGCCGATGGCCAAACGTGTATTTCAGGTTTAAATAAAAAGAGCGACGGCGATCCGGTGGCCTCGGCGAGACGCCGTCGGGCTATTGTAAGAAAAAGTTTCTTGTAAAACCCATGACCGAACTCGAGCAAAAGATTTCTCAAACCCTCGAAGATACCCGTCAACGAAATGCCCTATTGAACGCGGTCAAACGCGGTCGGGATTCGAGAGCGAACGCCCTTGCTGAGATTCCCGGCGGCGATTCGTTTCGCCAAGATGTGCAAGCGATCAAGCAGCGCTGTATCAGAAACCTGCCAGAGCTTCTGGAAAAATTCACCGAAAATGCCGAGCAACGTGGCGCGAAAGTTTTTTTTGCCAAAACAGGCCAGGAAGCCTGCGACTATGTTTTAAATTTAGCAAAGCAAAAAAATGCCAAACTCATTACTAAATCAAAATCTCTAACCACCGAAGAAATCGAACTGAACCACCCTCTGGAGACCGCCGGCATCGAAGTGGTTGAAACTGATCTTGGCGAACGGATTATTCAAATGGCGGGGGAGCGGCCGTATCATTTGGTCTTTCCGGCGGTTCATAAGACGACGGCGCAAGTCGCGAAGCTCTTCAGCGAAGCCACTGGCGAAAAAGTTGAAAGCAATTTAAAAGATATTATGGCGTTGATGCGGCGCTCTTTACGCCCTTATTTTTTGAATGCCGACATCGGAATTACCGGGGCGAATGTGGCAATTGCTGAAACCGGCTCACTATTAATCGAAACGAACGAGGGCAACGGCCGGCTGGTTTGCGCCATCCCGCCCGTGCATGTTTGCGTTATGGGACTTGAGAAAATTGTGGAGTCTATTGAAGACGCCTTGAAAATGATTTTCGCGCATCCGGTCAGCGCTACCGGCCAGCTCCTGACAACTTATGTTTCATTCTTCGCGGGACGCTCGCCTTTGGCGGGACAGGAAGAGCGGGAATTTCATATCGTGATTCTCGACAACGGCAGGATGAAAATGCGCTCCGATAATTGGTTTGAGGAGGCGCTGCACTGCATACGCTGCGGCGCCTGCATGAACATTTGTCCGACTTACGGGGTATTGGGCGGGCATGTTTTCGGGCATATTTATCCCGGTCCCATCGGCATTCCCTGGACCGCCCAGGTGCATGGCCTGGACAATGCGGCTAAGTTCAGCGACCTTTGCATTTCCTGCGGGCTGTGCAAAGAGATTTGTCCGGCAGATATCGACATGCCGATGATGATCTCAAAAGTTAAGAATCAAGCGCTCGAGAATAATCCACAGCCGCTGGCCAACAAAATTTTCATGGCCAGTGAGACATTTGCGAAATTGGCTTGTGTAACAGCACCGGTTTCAAATTGGATGATGGGAAGTGCCATTGGCAAACTGTTAAGTGAAAAAGTGTTAGGAATTGATCGCCAAAGGAGTTTACCTGAATTTAAACGTCGAACCTTCAAAAAACGCTTCAAAGCAAGCCGTCAAAAAGAATCCGAAAGCAGAGGCAAAGTTGCTTTTTTTGTGGACTATTTTGCAAATTACATTTCACCGGAGCTCGCTATTTCTGCAACCGATTTTTTAGAAAAAGCTCAAATCAAAGTCGAGCTTCCACGCCAAAGGACCAGCGGATATCCTTACATTTCTTATGGTGAATTGGGAAAAGCAAAAAAGACCGCGGAATTTAATGTCGCACAATTCTTGCCTTATATAAAAGAGGGCTTTGCCCTGGTTACCATCGAACCGACTGCAGCTTATGCATTTAAACAGGTCTATCCAAAACTGCTGGATAGTTCAGGAGAATCGGTCCTGGTTGCTGAAAAGACTTTCGAGTTTTTTGAATACATCGCCAAATTGATGGAAGAAGGAAAATTACTTCTGCCGGCGCAAATCAGAGAGACGCGGACGTTTGGCTTTCATATTCCCTGCCACCAACGGGCCGGCAGCTCTGCGAAATCGACCCTGAAAATATTGCAGTCGGTAGGACTCGATGTTCAGGTGATTGAAACCGGCACTTGCTGTGGCATGGCGGGGACCTTTGGTTTGAAACAGGGTCCTCTGGGATATGATCTGTCAACCACGGTGGGCGAGCCTCTTTTCGAAATGTTCAAAGAGAGCGAAGTCGACGCCATTATTACCGAAAGCAGCGTTTGTAAAATGCAGTTGGAAGACGGAACGGGCTTACAAGTGGTTCATCCGCTGGAACTAATCACCGCGATTGAAGTTTTCTAAAAAGTGAGAAAAGTTTATTTAATATTGACTTCGAAACGGATTTTTGTTACTTTTAAGATTGAAAGCGACGAATATTAAATTTTTAGGAGGAACCATGAGAAAGATTACGACTGGAGTGATTTTGATCTGTTTGTTGGTCGGATCATCCTTTTTATTTGCCGGTGGTGGCCCAAATGTAAACGGCGCTAAACTTTATATTAGACAGAACGATTTTGAAAAAGCAATAGGTGTGCTTCAGAAAGAAATCGAAAATGTCAGTACAAAGAAAGGTTCTGGCAGCCTCAATGAAGATGCCTGGTACTTGCTCGGATATATTTACGCCCGACAGGAAGAGTACGCAAAAATGACCGAGGCCTTCGACAAGGCAGTGGAGTTAAAACCAAAATTAAAAGAGAAGGGCGTAAAAATCAGCAAAGACAGCGGCACCGAATTTCACTCCCAATTCGGAACTGAAATGATTTTTAAAATTGTCTGGGGCAAGGTATTCAACGAAGGTGTTAAATATTTTAATGATGCTTTGAATGCACCCGACGACTCCTTAACACAGAGTAATTTTGAATTAGCGGCGGAAGCGTTTAAAGCAGCCGGAACCATCGCTCCTGATAGTGTTCTTGCTTGGCAGAATATGGCGTCAGCCTATATGAGCATGAAGAAATATGAGGAAAGTATTGAGCCTCTCCAAATGGCTTTAAAGCATAATCCCAAAGACTGCAATCTAAAAACCATGCTCGCCCAGGTATACAGCTCCAGCGGCCAGGATAGTTTAGCCATGCCGATTTTTGAGCAACTTTGGTATGGAACCGGCATCACAGTTACCTCTGGTATGACAGCTAGTAAAGTAGCACTAATACTTGGAGAGCCAAAAGAAAAGAATATAACAGAAGTAGGTGAGAGAAAAAATGAGCAATGGGTATACGATAATTCAACCTATGTATACGTAATGGATGGAATCGTAACCGCGGTTCAATATACTATTAAGGAAAGCGAACAGGATTGTCGCACTGAAGATGTGGCTGATTATCTTGCCAGAGGTTACATAAAGGCCGATAACATGGAAGCCGCAAAAAATGTTTATAAGCAGGCGTTAGAAGTTAACCCGGACAATTTCAACTTTCGCTACAATTACGGCACCATTCTTCTCGAAAACCAGGAACACGATGAAGCGATTGTGCAGTTACTGAAAGCGGCTGAGATTGATCCGGAGAAGAATGATATTAATTACAACCTCGGCGCCGCATATTTAAATAGAGGCGTATCCAAAAGAGAAGACCTCCCGGAAGATTCCCAGGACAAAACATACAAAGAAGATTTCAAACTGGCTCTTCCTTATTTGGAGAAAGCAATAAGAATGAATCCGGATGATTCAAATACATGGTTTACCTTAGGAAGGATTGCCGGCCAATTGAACAAAATTCCTCTGTCTGGTTATGCATTTGCGAAAGGCGAACCAACCAAAAGCGTTCTGGATAGCAAAGTAGTCGTCGGGATGCAAGGTTCAGCTTTGAAAATGATTCTAGGTGAGCCGAATCAAATCAATTCTCTTGAATCCGAGCAGTTTGAAACGGTCATGGAATGGGTTTATAAAACAAGGCGCGGTACAAAAGGTAAAGTAGCAATCCCGGAACCCATAAGTGTGTATGTGATGGGCGAACGAGTCGATGCATTGTTGATCATAAAATGAAGCCGTCATTTCAATTTTAGTCATTTAAGAGAAGAGTCACTTCGGGCTCTTCTCTTTCTTTTTAGGGGAGAAGGTGTTCAGGTAGCTCACCATTTTTCAAAGTATCCCCAAATTTTCTACCTATTTAAGAATGACTTTGGACAGCTATAGTCAGGATCTAAAACCAAACGAAAATTTCCGCGAATTTTATGATGCCGTTGGGCGGTTGTATCCGGAAGAAAAGGTGGTCTTTAAGACCCTGCGGGGGTTGATTCGCCGGCGGTTTATTCTTTCTTATCTTCAAAAATTCAGAGGCCTGTTACTTGACTTGGGATGTAACCGAGGCTACTATATTTCCGAATACAACAATGACAGCGCAATTGGCATCGACATTTCTTACCCTGTTTTGCAAGAAGCAAAAAACCGTCTCCCGGAGGTTAACTTTTTGCAGGGAGATGCCCAGCAACTTTCCTTTCTCAAGCCGAATTCAGTTGATGCGATTTTATGCTCAGAAATGATTGAGCATGTTCAAAACGCTCGACGAGTCTTTTCCGAGTGTTTTAGAATTTTAAAGCCGAGCGGGGTGATTTTGATTACAACGCCCAACTATAAGAAGGAAAAGCCCACCTGGATCAAAATTGATGAGATGAAATCTTATGGTGTGCAGGGAGTAAAGGACGATTTGTATTTTCATACTGCATTTCGACCTGAGGAGTTAAAGGAGATGGCCGAATCCGCCGGATTTGCAAACATAGAAACCGGGACCTTTGAAAAAGAAGTTAAATACGCAACCCGGATTCCAGTGATTTTTTATCACCTGGTGAAACTTTTAAATAAGATTTTTGTCCGCAGTGATAAGCTCACAGGAGCCAATGAAACTATGCTGAATAAGAGCAGTTTGTTTATTTATAGATTTTGCAAATTTTTGAGATTAAATAGATTTTTTATCAGTCTTGTGAGAGAAGGAGTTCGGTCTTATTTGTTTGCGCAAAAAAACACCTTTGCAAGGAGTGCCGATAATCCTTAAAAAAATGGTAATGAAATCGGTAAGACCAGGCAACCCTGCGATACTGGGCAGAGAGATTGTTTGCTGAAAAACGCTCGCAAAGACGTCCCATGGTAAGCTTTTTTCAAACTAACTTAAATTTATGAAAAGTCTTCCTACAATCGCTATAACAGTTGGAGACCCCAACGGCATCGGTCCGGAGGTCATCCGGAAAGCTCTTTCTAAAAAAGAGATTCAGGAGATCTGTCATCCGGTTGTTATTGGGCCGTTGTCCCTGTTTGAGCAGTTGGCCGGCAAAGGTCAGCTTTTAAGTCCCGAGCTTAATGAAGAAATCAAACTTCACCCTGGCGGAGTTAGCAAATCCGGCGGCAGGATCGCCGGCAAGGCACTGGAGATGGCTTTAAAATTGGTCTTAACAGGCGAGGCACGGGCCGTGGTTACCGCGCCGATTTCAAAGGAGGCGCTGAATTCGGCCGGTTACGCTTACCCTGGACACACGGAATTTTTCGCTGAAAAGACTAAAGTTGAAGATGTGCTCATGATTTTGATGGGCTGCGGTTTCCGCGTTGGATTGGTCACGACCCATTGCGCCCTTGCAGAGGTCGTTCAACTTCTGACTTCAGAAAGGATTTTGCGAAAACTTCAAATAGCTAATCAGGATCTTCGAACGCGATTCAAAATTACTAATCCCAGAATTGCTGTAGCGGCCCTAAACCCTCATGCTGGGGAAAATGGCATGTTTGGTCGCGAGGAGCTTGAGATTATTACGCCGGCGATTGAAGCTGCAAGGAAACAGGGAGTGGATGTCAACGGACCGTTTCCGGCCGATACCTTATTTGCCCGTGTCGATAAACAAAAGTTTGATCTTTATCTGGCGATGTATCACGACCAGGGACTGATACCTTTAAAAATGAAAGCGTTTGGCAAAGGAGTCAATTATACCGCCGGCCTGCCTTTCGTTCGCACCTCGCCGGATCACGGCACCGCTTTTGACATTGCCGGAAAAGGCGTCGCGGATTCATCAAGTATGGAGGAGGCCATTAAACTTGCTGTCGAATTGGCGAAAAACAGCCGAGAAGGTTGACCCTTACTCACAATTGGCTTATATTTACGATCATGTCATGCGGCATGTGAATTACCGTTATTGGGCCAATCACCTCGCCAAGCTCTTCAAGAGCTCCGATTTCCCGGTAAACAATGTTCTGGATATTTCCTGCGGCACCGGCAGCTTGCTGCTGAATCTGGCGAGGTTGAATTTAAACGTTGCCGGCCTTGATGAGTCTGAAAATATGGTTAAAATAGCCAGAGGCAAAATTCGGAAAAAAGGGCTGAAGCTGCCGGTTTGGTGCGGTTCCATGGTGGATTACAAAGTGAGCACAAAATTTGACGCGGTTGTCAGCACATATGATAGCATTAATTATTGTCTGAATATAGAATTGTGTACTGCGGTGGTAGAGAATACTGCAACGGCCCTGCGAGCCGGCGGGCTGTTTATCTTTGATATTTGCACGGAAAGAAATTCGCGCAAGTATTTCCAGAATCATACGGACCGGGAGGAAACCGAGGATTTCAGTTATATTCGCCAGTCCTCTTATACGCGAGGCATTCAGGTCAACGAGTTTTTTATTTCCTTGAACTCGAATTCCAACACGACGTATCACGAAATCCATAAGCAAAAAATCTATAAAATCAACGAAATAATGAGCATTATTCCATTGGATGTTTACGAAATTGTCGGCGTTTACGAGGGCTTTTCTTTGCGCCCGGGCAGCGAAAAGTCTGACCGGGTTTATTTTGTGTTGCGGAAAAACCGATAATAGTTTTGTGAGGCAAGCCCTTATTATCATCAACGGTGTCAGCACTTTTTTCTGATGAAGAATTAACTTTAATGCTTGTTTTGATATAATTTTTTTAAAAAATGGAATTTACATGCTAAAACTCCACAACCTTAAAATGCGATATCCCAACGGCGATGGCTTAGACGGGGTTAACCTTGAGGTTCGGAATGGTGAGTTTGTCTATCTCGTCGGGCCGACCGGTGCCGGCAAGACTTCGGTTCTGAAGCTGATTTACATGGAAGAGTTTCCCGACGAAGGGTATGTGCTGGTAGATGAATACAGTTCGCAGGATATCAGGGACAAGGAGATTCCGTATTTACGGCGCAAGCTGGGCATCATTTTTCAGGATTTTAAACTGCTGGAGGACCGCGATGTTTTCGAGAATGTCGCCTTTGTTCTGCGCGTAACCGGCGCCCGAAGCAGGGATATCAAAAAAAAGACTTTGAGGGCTCTGGGAGAAGTCGGCTTAAGTCACAAAAGCCGTAAAATGCCGGAGGAGCTTTCCGGGGGCGAACAGCAGCGGGTGGCGATTGCCCGGGCCATTGTCAATGAGCCGTTTATCCTGCTGGCGGACGAACCGACCGGTAATTTGGACCCGAAGACTGCGGTGGAAATTTTGTCCCTTCTTGATAAATTGAATGCCCGGGGTACCGCGGTTTTAATGGCTACCCACAATTACGAATTGGTAAATAACACGTCAAAGAGAATCGTTTCAATTAAAAATGGCAGGACATTAAATTGAGTCTATTTTTTGTTCTTCGCGAAGGGTTTGGCGGGCTTCGGCACTCGAGGTTTTCCGGGTTTGTCGCGACCGCAACTGTAGCGATCTCATTAATTCTGATCGGGATTTTTTTAATTATCACGGTCAACCTCGGGAAGTTTGTGCAGTTCTTAAGAAGCCGCGTTGAGCTTGAAGTCTTCCTTGATGATTCCTTTGACGAGATAAAAATTCAGGATCTTACGGATGAGATCAAGCGAATGGAAGGCGTAGCGAATCTTACCTTTATCTCGAAGGAGATGGCCATTCGAGAATTCCAGAATCTGTTTAAAGACAAGCAGGAAGATTACTTTGAAACGTTAGGGTACAATCCGCTGCCGGCCTCATTTCGGGTTAAATTGCAGGATAATTATCGCACAGCTTCGGGTGCTGAAGTGGTGTTTAAGTCTCTCAGCTCTCTGGAAGATATTCGTGAAGAAGATATTGTTTATACCCGTGAGTACCTGGTGATTTTGGAAAAATATATCAAGTTTGCAATTGCCATCGATTTTATTGTTGGCATCATTGTTTGTTTGAGCGCCCTTTTGCTGGTCTCCAATAACATTCGTCTGATCATCCTGTCAAAAAATAAGATTATCGAAACGATGAAACTGGTCGGGGCGACTAATTTTTTTATCCGCACGCCCCTTTTTATCCAGGGAATTGTCCAGGGATTTCTCGGCGGAATTATTTCGGCATTATTTTTGTATACGTTGTTAAAGCTGGCGGCGATTGAAATCCCCGGTTTTATTTCAGTGGATTGGAGAATCTATCTGTTGCTAGCGAATTTAGGGATCTTACTAGGGTTTGCGGGAAGCTTTGCAGCTGTTCGGCGGTATCTATAGTCGAAATTTTACCACCGAGTTTTTGCTTGACAAACTAAACAAAAATCATTATCTTGCATCATTTATCACCAATCGGTAACGCCAGTAATTCTTAAGAAGATATGCTTGTTTTTTGGACGGATTATGAAGAAAAATATGCCAGCAATTGCATTAACAAAACGCGAAAGCTTAATCCTGAATAGTTTGGTCGAAAGCTACGTAACTAAAGCAGCGCCCGTGGGTTCTGGTACCCTTGCAAAAAAACATGATCTCGGAATCAGTCCGGCGACAATCAGGAACGTTATGAACGATCTGGAAGATTTGGGATATTTGAGTCAACCGCACGTTTCAGCCGGCCGAATTCCGACCGACAAGGGGTATCGATTTTACGTAGACAGCCTGATGAGAATTAAGTCTCTGGCCAAAAGGGATCGCAATCTCATAGAAAAAAATCTTCTCAAAATTTCCGTTGATGTCACCGATATTTTGGCGTCGGCTTCTCAAGTTTTAGGCGAAATATCGACCCAATTAGGAGTCGTACTTGAACCCCGGTTTTATCAAGGTGTTTTCGAAAAAATGCAGCTGGTGTCGGTGTCCGGGAAAAGAATTCTGGCGGTTATTTCAATCAAATCAGGCTTGATTAAAACGATTATGATGGAGATCGAATCTGAGGTCTCCGGTGAACAATTGCACGAGGCATCTCAGATCATAAACCAACGTTTGTCGGGCTTATCCCTTAAGGAAGTTAAAGAGACGATTGATAAACGCCTGGCCGGAGTAACTACCCAAAACGACAGGCTGATACGTTTGATCGTAGAATCATCCGACAAACTTTTTAATTTTGAAAACCAAAAAGAATTCCACCTGGGAGGAACCCATAATATTGTCACCAATCCGGAGTTTCTTGATCAAAAATATGCTTCAAAAATTTTACAATTGCTTGAAAGTAAACAAAGTATCTTGCACTTGTTAAGCGATAAGCAAGCCGAAGAAGTGTCCATTAGTATTGGAGACGAAAATCAAGAAGAAGACTTTACCGGATTCAGTGTCATTACCACGCGTTATTATATCGGGAACGTAACCGGCACCCTGGGCGTGGTCGGACCGACGAGAATGCAGTATGCAGAAATAGTTCCGTTAGTCGATTTTATGGGGAAGGTATTAACCCAAACATTTCACACAAGACTGAGTTAAGTTTTAAGGAAAAGTAAACATGACAGATGACGTCAAAAGCAGGGCGAATAATAAGCAAGAATCTAATGGTAAGCCGACGGCAAAGCTGAAATCCAAAAACACCTCTTCTGCGAAAATGAAAAAGAAGCTCGAAGCCCTGGAAGCAGAAAAGAATGCACTAAATGATCGATTTCTCAGAAAAGTTGCGGAATTTGACAATTACAAAAAGAGGACGGAAACAGAATATTCGCAACTGATTAAAAATGCAAGCGCCGACCTGATTATCGATTTGTTGCCCGTTTTAGATAATTTGGAAAGATCGTTGGCCTCAGTAGCGGACAAAGACAAAGCAGATAATTTTGAACACTTTCATGAAGGTGTGGAATTAATTTATAAAGACGTATCTAAAGTTTTAAAAAAAAGAGGCGTTAAGCCCATTGAGGCAGTCGGGCAGACATTTGACCCTGAAAGGCATGAGGCACTCATGCAAGTAACGAGTGACCAGCCGTCTGATACAATTATCGAGGAGCACTTGAAAGGATACGAGATGCACGATAGGGTTCTGCGTCATTCGCAGGTTTTGGTGAGCAAATAATAAATAACTAAGGAACATTGAGGGTGGGCTTTTGCACATCCATTAAAAGGACACTTAATGGAAACAATGACAAAACGTGACTTCTATGAAGTATTGGATTTGAGCAAGGATGCGACCGAAAACGACATAAAAAAAGCGTATCGAAAACTGGCTATGGAGTTTCATCCTGACCGCAATGCGGGGAGTAAAGAGGCAGAAGAGAAATTTAAAGAGGCTTCTGAAGCTTATGAAGTTCTAAAAGATCCCCAGAAGCGTCAACGATATGATCAATTTGGGCACAGTGGCCTGAAAGGCGGCCTTGGCGGCTTCGGCGGTGGGTTTGATTTTGACGTCGGCGACGCGCTCCGCACTTTCATGTCTGACTTCGGGTTCGGCGACATTTTTGGTGGGCGCGGCAACAATCGGGACAACCGGCAACGCCGGGGCCGAGATCTCCAGTTGCAGCTTAGGCTTACGCTGGAAGAAATTTCCTCGGGCGTTGAAAAGAAAATAAGGTTGAAAAAAATGATCCTGTGCGATGTTTGTGATGGCCGCGGCGGGCAATCGATAACTACATGTTTGCAGTGCCAGGGATCAGGTGAAGTCCGGCAAGTATCCCAGTCGATTTTGGGACAGTTTGTGAACATCGCGCCGTGTCCCAGATGCCATGGAGGTGGGACAATTCTTAAAGATCCTTGCAATAATTGCGGTGGCGAAGGACGAGTTAAGGGAGAAAAACTCATTACGGTCGACATCCCCGCGGGGGTCTCATCCGGAAATTACATTTCGGTGCGCGGCGAGGGCAATGTCGGGCCGAACGGAGGTCCTTCGGGAGATGCAATTATCGTTATTGACGAAGCTGAGCACGAACATTTTGAACGGCATGGTGACGATATTTTATACCACTTGCCTCTAAGTTTTACCCAGGTGGCATTGGGAGCTGAGATCGAAGTTCCCACACTTGATGGCAAATCTAAATTAAGTATTCAGGCCGGAACCCAGGTCAATAAGATTTTGAGAATGCGTAGTAAAGGTATCGCTCGTTTACACGGTCACGGCAGGGGCGATCAATTAGTCCGGATTGTGGTCTGGACGCCAACCAAATTATCGGCAAACGACAAGCAGCTTCTTCTGGAGTTGGCAAAGAGTGAGCATTTGAATCCTCCAAAGAATGATCGGGGTTTTTTGAGCAAAATTAGAGAAGCTATTTTTTAAAGAAGCTAAATGCTGGGATTTACCAAACAGGAACAGGGTATTGTACTGTTCTTGATTTTTTCACTGTTAGTCGGTGTCTCTGTTCAACTTTATAATCGATTCTTTCACGAAACGTCATTAGTGGAAATAAATCAAGAATTTGTTGATAAATTTAATGCCAAATTCGAAAAAATGAATTCACTCCAGGAGCCGGAGCCGTCTCCTGAAAAAAAAAAGGTGATTCGTGAAAGCAGTGCGCTCGCTTCTAAAGAGGCTCAAGTTAAAAAGCAGGCAACAGGTCAAGATTTACCTGAAAACAATGCGAATGAATTTGCACTAATAGATATAAATTCGGCAAACGAGGAAGAGCTTCAACTCATTCCTCGCATTGGACCGGTCTTAGCTCAGAGAATTATCCGGTTTCGACAAAAAAATGGCCAGTTTGGCCGGATTGAAGAATTAAAGCAAGTTAAGGGGATTGGTAAGGCAACGTTTAAAAAAATAGTACCTTATATATCAATAAACAGAAATGGATCTGATTGAAACTAATTAAATCGAGAGGGTGGAGAAATGGTAGACGAAAGACCTAAGGGTTCGCTGCTTTACGAAATTCTAATTGTGGTGTTGGCTGCATTGTTAATTGGTTCAATACTGTATCCCAAAAAAGTAGGTGACCAGGAGGAAGTAAGAACGGAGCTGTGCCGCTTCAGGATGAGCGAGATTTTCAATGCCGAGTTGCAGTATCTGAAGTACAATAGAATTTTCAATGATACTCTTTCACAGGTCGTGAACTTCATAAGAAATGATTCTTCTTATGCAATGTATGTTGATTCAGTCATTGCGGCTGGTCTTGATTCGATCGTGACAAGATTAGACCAATTCCGGAAAATGGAAGAGGTGATATTGGCCGACATCCCTTCAGCAGCGGATACGGTCATGATCGATTCCCTGGTAGATTTGCAAGTTGCTTTGAAACGTAAGTCAAGAGGTCTTGCCGCGTATGTGGAATTTGTTCACGATCGCATGAAGAATCTTCCGAACACCCCAATCGAGGAAATGAAAGAAGTCTATAAAATAGTCGATTCAAAACAATTTACTCTGGATATGGACATTGTCAAAAACTCAGTCGAAAGCGGAAACCTGGGGGTGGCTCAGAAAGCTGCAAGTGACATAATCGATCGTATTGACGAGGTGAAAGCCGGCTTTCAATCCGTGTTAAAGCACTTGCCCGAGCACAACGGAAGCGGGTTAGACTCGTTGTTTCATTGTCCAACGGTGAATAAGGAATATATTTTGGTTTATATTGATACGTCGGTTATCAAGTACTTAGACATTTTTTGCCCGCTAGACAGCACTGATGTAGAAATCGTTGAAAGCAGCTTCATGAAATCGACACTAGGCGGGTTGGATATTGTAAATCACGGTAAGATTGAAAAGGGTGAGTCTAGCTGGGATTCTCGTTGATAACCGCCTGGTTTAGTGGAGATTGATATGGCCGAGGGTGAACACACTCAAATTTTAGGGATTAGCTTGATCGATGATCAACTAAGAATTGTTGAGGGCCGAAGAAGCTCCAATGAGTTCCAAATAATCCAACTGGCGCAGGGTCGTACTCGGCACCCGTTTAACTTTGAGGCTTTTGTTGACAAAAACATGCCCCGCCGGTTTGCCGAAGATATCACCCGGCTTTATGAAACACGAGATTTTCAAATGAAGCAGGCAGCTTTTTCATTGGACTCACGAATGGTACTTATCAAGAAACTGCCCGTTGACAATAAATTAGACGCTGATGAAATTGAACCTCAAATAAACTGGGAGGTCAAACAATTTGCCATTTCGCCAGTTAGCGAGTATATTGTAGATTACGAGCCGCTCAAATCAAACGGCACAGACGCAAGTCAGGATATGCTGGTTGTTGTCGTGCGCAAAAAAATTATAGAATTCTTAAAAGAAATCTTCAAACATACTGATTTGCAGCTAAAAGTAATTGATGTTGATATTTTTTCGGCT
>SMXC01000115.1 GCA_004356825.1 Caldithrix sp. | reverse complement strand
GTCTTCCGGGATGCCGGCGCCCGGTGCAAAAAAACGTGAAACGAAATCAGATGTTTGACCCGCCGCAGTTATGATAATTCCCAGACAATCCAGCTGCTCAAGAATATCAAAATCCGGCTGAATGGATAGAACTTCATGTTCGCTTGGGAAGACCGCAAAATAATCTCTTGATTTAAGAACTTTTGCGGGTCTCTTGCCAAGTCCATCGATAAGCAGCTGTGGCGTTTCTACTACCTCAGGTTTTCTGGAAGGAAAATTTAGAGTCAGAAGGTCATTTTTTTTTGTGACGTTTAGAAGACCGCTTTGAGTGTGAAAATTTATTTGATTCGGTTTAAAGTCCAAATGGTTAAATAAAACATGGCCTGAAGCCAGGGTGGCGTGACCGCATAAATCCACTTCCATTTCCGGGGTAAACCACCTGAGCTCAAAATCACGCTCCTTTTTCACAAAAAAGGCGGTTTCCGCAAGATTGTTTTCAGCAGCAATGGCTTTCATGGTTTCGTCCGGAAGCCAGCTTTCCAAAGGGCAAATGGCTGCCGGGTTGCCGCCAAAAACTTTATCGGTAAATGCATCGATTTGATAAAATGGTATTTTCATAGCATTTCGAAGAATTTGTTAATGTCAAGCATCGTATGCAATATCTTAGTATGCAATATAAAAATACCGCGATTATTGTAAACGAAAATTATCAGTACGTCTTCTTTTCTGTATTATATTTTGGTGCGCGGTTCTGCAACATTTTTAAAACCCATGCCGTAGAAAGATGTTATCCATTCATTCAAATCCCGTTTAAAAAAGCTCAGCCAATTTCTGTAACATTATGACGGCGCTGGCTGTCTATTACTCAAACTGTCATTAAATGATTTTTGTTAGGAGGAATCAGACAATGAAAAAGCTTTATGGTGTTTTGAGTTTTTGCTTGCTTTTAACTCTGTTCATATTTTTTGTTTCATGCGGCAAAAACGGCGAGGCAAAAGACAAAGAGCAGGAGGATGTTGTCCTGATTCCTGTTGAGGCCTCCAAGGTTAGAACCGACGATATCTCAGCGTTTCTGACCGGCACAGCGACTTTGGAAGCCGAGGAGGAGGCGGAGGTGGTAGCCAAAACTTCTGAAATTGTGACCGAAATTCTGGTTGAAGAAGGTATGCCGGTGAAAAAAGGGCAAGTGCTGGCGCGGTTAGAAAATAAAATGCTGACGATTGAGGTTCAGCAGGCGCAAGCGGACATTAACAAATTGGCAAACGACTTTAACCGCAACAAAGAACTTTTCGGCAAGAATCTCATTTCAAAAGAAGAATTTCAGAATGTGCGTTTTCAATATGAAGCTCAGAAAGCGCAATTCGACAAAGCAAAGCTCAACCTGGAGTACACTTCCATTAAAGCGCCGATTTCAGGAATTGTTGCTGCGCGTTACATCAAGAACGGCAATATGGTGAAGTTAAACCAGCCTGTTTTTAAGATTGTCGATTTTGATCCTTTGATTGCTTTGTTGTATGTACCTGAAGTAGATATTCACAAAATCAAACTCGGTCAAAAAGCCGAAATAAGATTAGATGCAACTAACGGGACGGTTTATCATGGCAGCGTTTGGCGAATCAGCCCCATCGTCGATCCGGCAAGCGGCACGGTTAAAGTGACCGTGGCGGTAAAAGATGAGTATGCATCTTTAAAGCCGGGAATGTTTGCGCGCGTCAAGATAATCTATGACATTCACAAAAACAGCCTGCTTATTCCCAAACATGCTGTTTTATCGGAAGATGGTAGCGAAACCGTTTTTGTCATTAAAGATTCCACCGCGATACGACAAACTGTTGAAACCGGGTATTCCAACGATTTCTATTTTGAAATTATAAGCGGCTTGTCAGCCGGCGATCAAGTGGTTGTGGTTGGACAAAATGGTTTGAAAGACAGCTCGAAGGTGGAGATTATTCAATAGATACTGGATGCTGGATACTGGATACTGGATGCTGGATACTGGATGCTGGATTCATGATGCTGGATTCATGATGCTGGATACTGGATGCTGGATTCATGATGCTGATGGTTTTTATCAAGCATCTCTTGCTAAATATCCTTTTTTAAAAAAATAACTTAACAAATGAAAATAATAGATTTCTCAATTCGCCGTCGTGTCACCATTTCCATGATTACCCTCGCGATCGTCATTTTTGGTTTCGTGGCATTCGATCGTCTGGAGGTTACCCTTCTCCCCGATTTAACTTACCCGGCTTTAACCATCCGCACCGGGTACCCGGGTTCTGCGCCGATAGAAGTTGAAAACCTGGTTACAAAACCGGTTGAGGAGGCGCTTGGCGTTGTCAAGAATCTGATTGAGATTCGCTCGATCTCCCGTTCCGGGCAGTCCGATGTAATTCTCGAATTTGAGTGGGGCGCGGATATGGATCAGGCGCGCCTGGATGTGCGCGAAAAACTGGATGCATTACAGTTGCCTCTTGAAGTAAAGAAGCCACTGGTCTTGCGTTTCGACCCATCTCTTGATCCGATTATCACCTTGGCCTTTTCTCGATATGTAGAATCCGAGTCAGCAGAAACAACGGTAAAATTTGCAAGTGCAGGGGCTGGCTCAAACAAGGGACCTTTGGATGAAACCAACCTGAAATTTCTGAGAACCTTCGCCGAAGAGCAGTTAAAGAAGGAACTGGAATCGGTGGTCGGGGTTGCTGCGGTAAAAATCAGCGGCGGTCTCGAGGAAGAGATTCAGATCGAAGTTGACCAGGGTAAATTAAACCAACTTAATTTTAGCATCCGGGATATCGCCAATCGCTTGCGGCGAGAAAACGTCAATCTGGCGGGTGGCAACTTAAAAGAAGGTACCAATCAATATCTGGTGCGCACGCTCAACCAATTCAAAACGATCGATGAGATTCGTAATGTTATTCTCAGAAGTGATGCGAGCTCAAAAGTTTATTTGAAGGACATCGCGCGGGTTTACGAAGGCCATAAGGAACGCAAGGCCATTACCCGAATCAACGGCAGGGAAGCTGTCGAGATCGCAATTTATAAAGAAGGGGATGCCAACACGGTCTCGGTTTCGCAGGGTATCAAAAAGCGGATCGATCGTCTTCATGAGAATCTGCCGGCGAACGCGAAATTGGACTTGATCTATGATCAGGCGGTTTTTATTAGCAATGCTGTTAACGAAGTCATCTCGGCGGCGGTATTTGGCGGCGTTCTTGCTTTTTTTATTCTGTACTTTTTCTTGCGAAATATTTGGAGCACGTTAATTATCTGTTTGGCAATTCCGATCTCGGTTATCGCTACCTTTAATTTGATGTTTGGCGGCGATATTACTCTCAACATTATGTCGTTGGGCGGCCTGGCTTTGGGAGTCGGTATGCTGGTGGATAACTCCGTGGTGGTGTTGGAGAGTATTTTCCGGCATCGGGAAAAAGGCGTCGGCGTTCTGGAGGCAGCCAAACAGGGTGCAAGTGAAGTCGGTACTGCGGTCATTGCATCCACATTAACGACCATAGCTGTGTTTTTCCCTCTGGTTTTTGTCAAAGGGGTTGCGGGACAACTTTTCCGCGATCAGGCGTTGACAGTCACATTTTCTTTACTAGCGTCGTTAGCTGTTGCTTTAACTATTATCCCGATGCTGGCCTCTGTCGGCGGCCGCAAGAGAAAAGAGTATGATTTCGCCGAAGAAACTACCAGACCGGAAAAGGAGCACGGCAGAATTGTTCGGAAAATTAAGGTGTTTTCCAGATTTATCTTTACGACAATTCCCACATTTTTGACAAAATGGATTTACCGCGCGAGCAAGGGTCTTGCTAAGGTTCTGGGTATTTTGATTAAACCGTTCGTGACAGTTTTTGATAAGGGCTTTCAGTGGGTTAATCGCACTTACCCCAAAATACTTAATTGGTCTTTGGGCCACAGAGGCGCGACTCTGGGAGTGGCATTCGGTCTTTTATTGCTAAGCGTTCTTATGCTTTCGCAGATTGGCGTCGAGCTGATACCGCAGCTTTCACAAGGCGAGTTTATCGTTGAGGTCAAGCTGCCCCCGGGTACGCCTCTCGAAAAAACCGACGAGATTATCAAAACGATGCAGCTTAAGGCCGCAGGTCACGATCGAATTCAAACCATGTTTTCGGTTTCGGGAACCGGCAATCGATTGGATGCCAATCCGGAACAGGGTGGTGAAAACTGGGGTGAGCTGAGAGTTAAAATGGCCGCCGGTACAAATCGCGCCGATGAAGAAATTCTGATGGCTGATTTGAGAAGTAGCTTCCGGCAAATTGCCGGCATTGAAACCAAATTCACCCGGCCTTCTTTGTTTAGTTTCAAAACCCCAATTGAAGTCGAAATCTCCGGCTACGATCTCAAGGGACTCAAAAAGCTTTCAGAGCAGATTACCAGAAAATTGCAGGAGCATCCGCTATTTACCGATGTTAAATCGACCATGCAGGGTGGATATCCCGAAATCCAAATTTCATTTAATCGGGAACGGGTGGCTGCTTATGGATTGCAAGTTCCTGACGTAGCGCAAATTGTGGTGAATAAAGTTAAAGGTGAAGTAGCAACCCGTTACTCCCTGCGCGATCGCAAAATCGATGTTCTGGTCAGGGCGCAGGAAAAAGATCGAGGGTCTATTGAGAGTATTCGTAATTTGTTGGTAAATCCTTCGCATCTGCCGCCAATCAAACTGGCTGCCCTGGCAAATGTTTCCGTGAAAATGGGGCCCGGAGAAATTCACCGGGTCGGACAGGAACGGGTTGCTTTGGTGCGCACGAATATTATTGGCCACGATCTCGGCAGGGCGGCAGAGGCGATCCAGGAAATCATTCAATCCATCCAAATTCCTGAACAATTCAATGTACAGCTTTCCGGGCAGAACAAAGAAATGGCGATCTCTTTCAAATCTTTACAATTTGCTTTGCTGCTGGCCGTTTTCCTGGTTTACCTGGTGATGGCGTCACAATTTGAGTCGCTTTTACATCCGTTCGTGATCATGTTCACAATTCCGCTGGCACTCATTGGCGTTGTGCTTGCTTTGATGGTTACCGGCAGTTCGCTCAGTGTTGTCGTGTTTATCGGTTTGATCATGCTCGCCGGAATTGTGGTCAATAATGCTATCGTTTTAATCGACTATATTAATCGACTGCGCCGAAAAGGCAGGGCCAAACTTGAAGCCATTCAAGAAGCCGGGCAGGCGCGTTTGCGGCCCATTTTAATGACGACACTAACCACTGTCGTCGGATTACTGCCACTGGCGCTCGGTTTAGGAGAAGGCGCCGAAGTTCGCGCCCCAATGGCGATCACCGTCATCGGCGGTCTCCTGGTTTCGACTGTCCTAACCCTGGTGGTGATTCCAGTAGTTTATGCAGTGGTGGATAGAAAACAATAGATGCTTGGAAAACAGATGCTTGATGCTGGATTCTGGATGCTGGTTACAAGCATCAAGCATCCAGCATCAAGTAGAACTTCGATTTAGAATTTAACTTGGATAAAGCGCATGAATATCTCTAAAACAGCACTTCGCAGGCCCGTCACCACAGTCATGGTTTTTTTGTCGCTTTTTCTACTCGGCGGCATCGCCGGGAAAATGCTGCCTCTGGAATACCTTCCCGAGGTAGATTTTCCGCAGATTTATATTCAGTTTCCTTACCCTAATTCCACGCCCAGGGAAGTTGAAGAACTGATCACTATTCCGGTCGAGGAAGTGCTGGGCACCATGAGCGACGTTAGAGAGATGAACTCCAATTCGGATGAAAATGGTTTGGGAATTGGGTTGGAATTTGATTGGGGGGAAGATATTTCCATTAAAGCTATGGAAGTCAAAGAAAAAATTGACGGTATTTGGAATCAGCTGCCGCCGGACCTCGAGCGCTATTTTGTTTTTAAACAGTCATCGACCGACATTCCAATCATGAACCTTCGCCTTTCTTCAAAGCGCGACCTCTCCAATAGTTATGACTTGCTGAATCGAAAAGTGAAGCGGCGTATTGAACGTATTCCCGGGGTTTCGAAGGTTGAATTGCATGGCGTTGAAAAAAAAGAAATCATGATTGAGTTGAAAGCAGATCGAATTTTAGCTCATAAAGTGGACATTAGACAGCTTCAACAGGACCTGCGAAATTCAAATCTTGTTTTCTCAGCAGGGCGGATCACTGATGGCCAAAAGCGTTTTAGTGTGCGTCCTCTGGTGGAATTTCAAAGTATCCAGGAAATCGAAAATGTCGTTATTGGCAATAAAGGACTACGCCTGAAAGATGTGGCTAATGTTCGGTACGATCATCCCGAGCTGGATTATGGCAGGCACCTGGATCGAAAGTACGCCATCGGTCTGGAAATTTTCAAAGAGTCGGGAGCAAACACAGTTGAAGTCGGCGAGCGACTATTAGCAGCGATCAACGAAATTGAAACCAGCTCCGATATGCAGGACATCAAACTCTTCTTTATGGACAACGCGGCCGAAGGTATCGTTTCTTCTATTGATGAACTTTTAGGGTCAGGTTTATGGGGCGCTTTTTTCGCAGTGTTGGTTTTATATGTTTTTCTGCGGAGAATTTCAACAACTTTAATTGTTGCTCTGGCGATCCCGTTTTCATTAATCATGACTTTAGGCTTCATGTACTTCCTCGGTATGTCTTTGAATATTCTTACCATGATGGGGCTCATGCTTTCAGTGGGCATGCTGGTGGATAATGCAGTTGTGATTACCGAAAGCATCTTTCGGCATCAACAACGCGGCGAAACACCGGAGCAGGCTACTATCGTTGGGGTTAAAGAAGTAGGGGTAGCTGTTGCAGCAGCAACTTCGACGACTGCGATTGTTTTTTTGCCTTTCATTGTGGCGCCGGAGGGTGAGATTGCCACCTGGATGAAGTACGTGTCGCTGACCATCGTCATTGCTTTAGGAGCTTCGCTTTTGATTGCCCAGACGCTTATTCCCTTGTTGACTTCAAGAATCAAATTTAAAGCAAATAGACCAGACAAGAAGATCATGTTTGAACACCCTGAACGGTATCTGAAAATTCTTAACTGGACTCTTGGTCATCCGGGATTCACTACGTTAATCATTTTTGGAATCCTGGCCAGCACGGTTCTGCCGATTATGAACGTAAAATTTGATATGTTTCCGGATCGCGACGACCGCAGGCTGCGGCTGCACTATCATGTCAACGACAGCTATCATGTCGAAAAAGTTGAAGAAGCGGTGGATACGATCGAGGACTACTTGTATGCCAATAAAGAACGGTTTGAAATCGAATCGGTGTATTCCTATTACACAACAGGATATGGCATGTCGACGCTTATTCTCACTGATGAAAAGGATGCTAAAAGGTCGGAGAGTGATATTGGAGATGACGTGCTCAAAGATCTACCGAAGATCGCCATTGGCAATCCTTCCTTTGAAAGACGTTCATCTTCGGGGGATGAAACTATCAGCGTTGAATTGTGGGGCGACTCCAGCGAACTGTTGGCGGATTTAAGCAAAGATCTCGAGTGGCGGCTTGCACAAATCGAGGGCTTGCGGGACGTGCGTTCCTCGGCAGAAACGGGTGAACGGGAGGTTCATATTAACGTAAGCCAGGAGCAGGCACAAAAGCATTCTTTTTCCGCAGAACAAGTGGGGCAGGTTGTTGCTATAGCTTTGCGCGGTCAAAACTTACGCCGCTTCAAAACTCCGGAGGGTGAAGTTGATATAAAGCTGCGCCTGCAGGACGCAGATCGGGAAAACCTGGATCAACTGAAGCGACTGGTAATGTACAACGATAAAGGCCGTCCGGTCGAGCTCGCGACAATTGCGGATTTTCAATGGCGTCGCGGGCCGCAGCACATTTCACGAAAAAACCGCAAAACCACCATGCGCGTCACCGCCGCTCTGGATGGGGAAATGACGGTCAATGATGCTGTCAAAAAAATCAAAATGCATTTGGCAAACTATGAGCTGCCGCCCGGATATTCCTGGAGCTTCGGCCGTCGCGTCGAACGTGAGAACGAAAGCGCGCAAATTTTGGTGGTAAATCTGTTGCTTGCACTGGTGCTCATTTATTTTGTTATGGCAGCGCTATTCGAATCACTGGTTTATCCCGCCGCCATTTGGCTGTCCATCCTCTTTGCGGGAGTTGGCACCTTTTGGTTCTTCTGGATGACCAGCACTACTTTCTCCATGATAGCCTTTATTGGCATCTTCGTTCTGATCGGCATTGTGGTGAACAACGGCATTGTTTTGATCGACCACATCAATCAGCTCAGAGCGCAGGGACTTTCCAGACATGAAGCCATCCTGAAAGGCGCTGTCGAACGGGTGCGCCCGATTCTCATGACCGCCAGTACCACTGTTCTGGGGCTTGTTCCTCTTTCTATCGGTAAAACCCTCATCGGCGGCGACGGCCCGCCCTACTTCCCAATGGCGCGCGCCATCATGGGCGGCCTGATATTTTCCACCATCGTAACCCTTTTTATTCTGCCTACGATTTATGTCGGTTTGGATAATTTACAATTGTGGGGCAAGGGTGTTTTGCGCAGGGCGACGGGGAAGGCGGCGTAAGCTATTGGGTGTGATCTTTCCACTAAATCGTTTTGGCTGAACTATATTTCAATTTAGTTTAACCTACGTTAAGCATTGCCTCTTCTCTATACTGGTAAAAAGTTTTTGTAGGGTGGGTCAGTTTTTTTGACCCACCTATTCCCCAAACAAGTCCTCCCCTCGATAATCTAACCCTTCATACCCCCAACCGTCCGGGTAATACCCAAGCCGGCGATACCGGTGAAAGCTGGTCCATGGCCAATCCTGCGGCCGACATACGCGTGCATGTTTTACTGGATTAAAGTGAATATAATCAAAATGCCTTTCAAAGTCTTTATCGTCTCTTATTTGGTGTTCCCAATATCGGCGTTGCCAAATTGCGGCCTCCCGTTTCCGGAGACGCGATTGATTTCGAGTGCCCTCTTTTCCGCCGGTTTTCAAATAGCGTTTTGAAAACATGCCTTTAATCAAACGCCAACGTTTGGAATAATCCCTATCGCCTTCCGGCAGGCGCCAGATACAATGTAGATGTTCCGGAAGAAGACAGATGGCCTCAACAGTAAATGGGTGCCTGCTTTGCACATCCTTCCAGACCCGCGAAGAATCCGGCGGGCTAGTTTAGAGGTGAGGAATTTACGGCGGTCAAACGTAACCACGGTAAAAAAATAGAGACCTCCGGGTGTTTTTGCGCGAAGGTATTGCGGCATTTGTTTAAGTCCGGGTTTGGTGTTTGGAATAGCGAGAATTTAGAGAGATACGGTTTAAAAAGCAAGCGATGGGGGAAGTGGTGGGTCAAGAAAACTGACCCACCCTACCAGCTGAATAACATCCAAAGATTACAATTTTTCTATTGTTTGTCAATGGAAAAAATTGATTAATGTTTAAAAACTAATTGTATAATATCCTAACCTGGATAAACCAGAAATTCCAATAAACAAAATCCCAAATATCAAATAAATTCCAAATCTCAATAATTTTAAAACACCAACCCATTATAAACCGACCTATAGATAGGTAATTTTTTGGTCATTGATATTTTGAATTTGACTATTATTTGTTTTTTGAGTCTTGTTATTTGCTATTTCCTGCCAAAAAGCTTGTGCTCGAATGCTTTTATCGAGTATGGCAGAAAATAGCTTGTCAGTTACTAAATAAGAACAGCATAAGGATACTCACTAAACTGATGCTTGACAGACAGCGAACCTCTTTACTGATTTAGCGCTTTGAAACCGCCAGATAAATTTTTTATTTATTGGCCCGACAACATGCAACCCACTCTAAATTCAGCATACCTCTGAAAAAAATGAGAGGAGTCAGCCTTTCCAGGAACTTTTCCCTTGCACTTTTTATTTTTTTTTGTTTATTAACTTTTGTTAATATTTTTTTGTTAAAATTTATAAAATTATGACCGAAAAATTCGCCCTTCCCGCTGCAACGATCATCGAGATGCTGAAAGACGCCCGCCGGCGCACTCTGGACCTGGTCGCGGATTTGAACGATGAGCAACTGATGGGTCCGCAGCTCGATATGGTAAATCCGCCACTCTGGGAGATTGGGCATGTTATCTTCTTTCATGAACTCTTCGTTTTGCGCGAACTCGGGGAGAAGAAACTTCTGCTCAAAGGCGCCGAGGAACTCTACGACTCCTTTGAGGTCGTGCACGATGATCGCTGGCAACTGCTGCTGCCAACCAAAGAAGGCACGCTGGCTTACGCTCAAGAAGTGCAGGATCGGATGATTCAGCGACTCGAATCACAGGAGCCGTCAGCCAAAGAAACCTACCTATATTTACTGGCTCTGCTTCATGAAGACATGCACGATGAGGCCTTTACCTACACTCGTCAAACTTTGGAATATCCGCAGCCGAAATACTCAACAAATCACACCGCCGGCAAATTTGAAGCAGGCGCAGGCGCCTTGCCAGGAGATGTTGAAATACCCGGCGGGACTTATATGCTGGGCGCCGTCCCGCAGCAGCCCTTCGTTTTTGATAATGAGAAATGGGCTCATCCGGTAGAAGTGAAGCCGTTTGAAATCGCCCGCGCTGCTGTCACCAACTCAGAGTTTGCCGAATTTGCAGATGCCGGAGGTTACGAGCGGGAGGAATTCTGGAGCTACGGCGGCCGCACCTGGCTCAAAAAATCCGGGGCAAAGCAGCCGGTTTACTGGAGACAGGATGGTAAAAACTGGCAGCGACGGCATTTCGATACCTGGCTGCCTCTGGAAGAGAACCTGGCTGTGATTCACATTAATTGGTATGAAGCAGAGGCCTTTTGTAAGTGGGCTGGTCGCCGCCTGCCAACCGAAACAGAGTGGGAACTGGCAGCCAGCGCCGAGCCCGCCAGCGGCGTTCAAAAAGCGGAAAAACGCCTTTATCCCTGGGGAAACGAATCTGCCACCTCTGAGCATGCAAATTTGGATTCAAATTTTATAGGTTGTGTCGATGTAGGCGCCTTCGCCAAAGGGGACAGCGGTTTTGGCTGCCGTCAAATGATCGGCAACGTTTGGGAGTGGACCGCTTCACCATTCTATCCGTTTCCGGGATACATCGTGGATCAACCGTACAGAGAATATTCGGCGCCGTGGTTTGGCTACAATAAAGTCCTACGGGGCGGCTGTTGGGCAACCCGCTCTCGCCTCATCCGAAACACCTATCGTAATTTCTACTTGCCGCATCGCCGGGATGTGTTTGCAGGCTTCCGCACGTGTGCGAAATAATCCAAACGATAAATGAAAATAACTTTAATCACACCGGTGCCAAAATATTCACGAGCAGGGAACCGGGTAACCGCCCTGCGATGGGCGCGGATGCTGAGAAAACTCGATCACAAAGTCAAAATAGAAACTGAATTTAACGGAAGCCAATCGGATGTAATGATTGCCCTGCACGCCCGACGCAGTCATTCCTCCATTGCAAGGTTTCGGCAATTGAACCCGGCAAAGCCTTTGATAGTAGCACTGACGGGCACGGATATCTATCAAGACCTGCCACAGAGTCGGGATGTACAAAAATCACTTGAGTGGGCTCATCGCCTGGTTGTGCTGCAGCCCCTTGCAATCGAAGAGTTGCCGAAAGAGTTTCGTAGCAAGACCAGAACCATTTACCAATCTGCAATTAAGCAGGGCAGACGAATAAAAAAAAAAGAAAAGACGTTTGATGTATGTGTGCTCGGTCATTTGCGGCCTGTAAAAGATCCGTTTCGCGCGGCGCTTGCAACCCGGAGCTTACCCGGAGCTTCTCGAATTCGAGTCCTGCAAATTGGCGCAGCTCTGGAACCTGAAATGGAACAAATGGCTTTGGCAGAAATGACAACTAACCCCCGTTACCGCTGGCTCGGTGAAAAACCGCGCTGGCAAGCCCGGAGAATTTTAGTAAGCTGCCGCCTCCTGGTCCTTTCTTCCCAAATGGAAGGAGGCGCCAACGTCATCTCCGAGGCTGTGGTAGCAGGCGTGCCAATTTTGGCATCGCGCATTTCCGGTTCCGTGGGGCTTCTAGGCGAAGATTATCCCGGCTATTTCTCAGTTGGAGACACGGCTCAGCTTCGGGAACTTCTTTTGAGAGCCGAGAGCCAACCGGAATTTATACTTGAACTCCAAACTTGGGGAGAACGATTGCAACACCTATTTGAACCAGAAACGGAACGAAACGCCTGGGGAAATTTATTTGATGAATTATTTGTTAGCTTAAATTGAGCTTGCGCTGGCCAAGAAATGCCGACGCCATTCTGAGCCCGCGAAGAACCTCTTTTTTGTGTTGAGGAGCAGGAAATTCTTCGTCGCTGTGCTCTTCAGAATGACGGATTTGTCGACTTCGTGAACAGCCGCAATCATATCATATTTAATATTTACTTGGAGCGTCCCAAAATATGGCTTCAGAAGAAAAAACAGACGGGTACACGCTGACCGGTCTCGCAAAAACCTGTGGTTGAGCTGCCAAAGTAAGCCCGGTCGGGCTTGAGAAACTTTTAGCGGAATTACCAAAAAGTCACGATGCTAACCTGCTCGTGGGTTTTGAAACCAGCGACGACGCCGCGGTTTACCGTATAAACGATGAACTGGCCATCGTGACAACGGCGGACATTATCACGCCGCCGGTAGATGATCCCTATCTGTTCGGTCAGATCGCTGCCGTCAATTCCATCAGCGATATTTACGCCATGGGTGCGACGCCAACTACTTGCTTGAACTTGCTTGGCTTCCCATCGAAGAAACTCGGCCCGGAAATCCTGCAGGGTATCGTGGAGGGCGCGATCAGCAAAATTAATGAGGCAGGTGCGGTGCTGGCTGGCGGCCACACTTTCGATGATGATGAACCCAAATTCGGTTTATCGGTCACCGGGATGGTCCATCCGCAAAAAATTTGGCGCAATGCAGGCGCGCAGCCCGGTGATGTTTTGATTTTAACCAAGGGCATCGGTAGCGGCGTCATTTTTAACGCTAATTTGAAAAAATGGGTTTCGGCGTCGGCTCTCGAACAGTGTTTGCAAACTCTGACGACCTTGAACAAAACCGCGGCAGAAATCATGCAGAATTATGAAATTCATGCGGTCACCGATATCACCGGCTTTGGTTTGGCGGGTCACGCTCTGGAAATGGCTAAAGGCTCCGGCGTTACTTTGGAAATAAAAATTTCGGAAGTTCCGATCTTGAGCGAAGCTTTGGAGATGTACGAAAAAGGCATGAGTACCGGCGTAAATGCTTCCAACCGTGCGCTGGTTGAAAAAGTCACGCGCTTTGAAAAAACTTTGCAGCCATGGAACGAAGAGATTTTTTATGATCCGCAAACCAGCGGCGGACTTTTGGCTGCCGTGCCGGAAGCTCAGGCTCAAGCCCTACTCAACACGCTTCAAAATAGCGGCGTTGACAAAGCGCGGATGATCGGAAACGTGAAGAAGCGGGTTGATTCGAGTTATTTGGTGTTCGGGTAGAGATATGTTGTAACAATAATTGACACTTAACATTAGACAGGATTTACAGGATTGACAAGATAAATAAAGGTCAAGCTGGCTATTTATCAGATGAGAGAGGTAAACCGCTTCGCACGGACCAAGGGAATATCCTGTTAAATCCTGTCTAAAAATGAACTGAGAAATGTTGCGATCAATTTAAATGATATAAATTAGATGATACAACTTTTTGAACTCTAACAATCATCGGAGGAATCTATGCCAAAATGGACATTTGAACCCGGCCACACCGCCGCGGCGTTCTGCGTCAAACACATGATGGTAAGCTGGGTACGCGGCCATTTCAAGAATCTGAACGGTAGCATGGAATTTGATCCGGAGGATCCTGCTAATTCAGCTGTGGAATTAGAAATTAATGCCAGGGAGCTTTGGAGCGGTGACTCTGACCGCGACGACCACCTGCGTGGCGCAGATTTCCTGGATGTCGAAAATCATCCCAAAATCACATTCAAGGGCAACCAGATCAGCATCAGTAGCGCAAATGAGTTTAAAGTCACCGGCGATTTAACCATTCGGGGCATCACCCGTACGGTGACTTTAGATGTACGCTACTTAGGACAATGGCAAACGCCTTTTTGGGAAGACGGCGTTGACAAAGGCCCGAAGACTCGCGCCGGATTTTTGGCGGAAACCCGAATTAACCGCCTTGATTTTGGCGTGAGATGGAATGACAAGTTGGCCCTAGGGGGTGTCGTAGTAGGCAGCGATGTGCTCATCACCATCGATGTGGAAGCGATTTTGGAAGAGTAAGTTTACGGAACCTTTGGGGTTTTCCGAACTAGAATAACAAATTAATTTTTCGTCATTCGAATCAAAAAGAGGGTTGGAATGAAAGGCTTTTTTACCTTATTTATCATTTTTTTTCTTTCTATTTCCTCAGTATTCTCCCAAACTTTGCGCTTCACCGCCATCCCGGATGAAAATTCCGAACGCTTACAAAAACGATTCAGCAAAGTAGCGAAATATCTTTCCAGGCAGCTGAACCTGAACGTAAAATACGTTCCGGTCAAATCCTACAGCGCTTCGGTGGCGGCATTTAAAAATGACCAGGTGCAATTGGCCTGGTTCGGCGGCCTTTCCGGTGTTAAAGCCCGACGCTCTGTTCCGGGTTCGGTGGCAATTGCGCAGGGAGAAGAAGATTTGCAGTTCCTCACTTACTTTATCGCCCATGCAAGCACCGGGCTAAAATTGTCCAAAGAATTTCCGGTGGGAATAAAGGGCCGCACGTTTACGTTCGGGTCTAAAGGTTCCACTTCCGGCCGTTTGATGCCTGAGTTTTTTGTCCGCCAGTATTTCAAAAAAGAGCCGAACAAGATTTTCAAGCGCGTTGGCTTTAGTGGCGATCACTCAAAAACCATTGCGCTGGTGCAATCCGGAAGCTATGAGATTGGCGCGCTCAACTTTAAGGTGTGGAAAAATGAATTGAAAGCGGGCAACATCGACACCAACAAAGTGCGGATTATTTGGGAAACCCCCACTTATCCCGATTACAATTGGACCATCCGCGGCGATGTTGCAAAAAAGTTCGGTGAAGATTTCATTCAAAAGGTTAAAGACGCACTGATCAATCTTTCGGACCGCGAGGTGCTGGACTCATTTCCGCGCAAGCGCTTTATCGAAGCAGACAACTCCACGTATCGCGCCATTCTTGAAACCGCCATTATCATCGGACTTATTGACAGCTAATGATTCGTCTTGAAAACGTAAGCGTTTCTTACAAGGATAAACCGGTGTTGAAAAACATCTCTCTTACCATTCGGGAGGGAGAAAAAATCGCGCTGATCGGCCCGAGCGGCGCCGGCAAAACAACTCTGCTGAGAAAACTTTATGAGCTTGAGCAAGATCACGCGGCTTTTATTCATCAAGACTTCGCGCTGGTGTCTCAACTTTCAGCCTTCCACAATGTTTACATCGGGCGTCTGGATCAAAATGGTACCTTTTACAACATACTGAACCTCATCAAACCACAGAAGCGGGAAATAGAGCAGATTTCTTCGATCCTGCAGACATTAGGCATGACGAAAAAAATGCATGAGCGCGTCGCCAAGCTCTCAGGAGGAGAGCAGCAGCGCATAGCCGTTGCCAGAGCGATTTTCAAGGGTAGTAAGTTGCTGCTCGGCGATGAACCCATTTCATCCGTCGACCCTCACCAATCCGATAACATATTGAAATTACTCAAGCAAGCTGCGCAAACTGTAGTGGTTTCCATGCATGATGTACAGTTCGCCCTGAAGTTTTTTGAGCGCTTCGTCGGTCTAAGCAACGGCCAAATCCATTTTGACCTGCCCGGCAAAAAAGTCAATCAATCTATACTCACAGAGCTTTATCAATCTTGCTAAAAGCAAGTTTAGCATTTCTCGCCGTCGCGCTTTTCTGCTTTATCTTCGCCGACATCGAAATCACCACGCTTGACCCCGGGTTTGAATTTCAGAGGATGATCGGCGGGGCGTTAACGCCGGACTTTTCCGTCCTGATTGAATTCCGAATCGCTCTCCTCAACACGGTCACTTTTGCGTTGTGCGGCATCTTCATCTCCTTCGTTTTCGGTACGGTTTTGGCGTTTATGTTTCATTTCATTGTGGTCCGCCTGTTTTGCGCATCCATTCGGGCCATTCACGAAATTTTTTGGGTGTTTATTTTATTGCCGGTTGTGGGTTTAAATCCCATCTGCGGAGTTCTGGCGATCGCCATTCCTTACTCCGGCATATTTGCAAAAGTTTACGCCGAAATTTTACAGGAAGCCGATGAAAAGCCGCTCAAAGGTCTGCCGCCAAAGAGCAATCCTATCAGCAAGTTTGTTTACGGTGTCCTGCCGGTTGTTTATGCAGACATTAAGAACTACACGGCCTATCGATTCGAATGCGCATTACGCTCCAGCACGGTGTTGGGCTTTATCGGTCTCCCGACCCTCGGCTTTTACCTGGAGACCGCGTTTCG
>SMXC01000114.1 GCA_004356825.1 Caldithrix sp. | reverse complement strand
GCTTTTTTTTGATTCTATTGTAGTGAAAGTCGCTATCGCTACGGCGTAAAGTCCGTAAAACCAAAATCCGAGCCAGCAATTTTTGCAACGGTAACCCGGTATTGGACACCGGAAGTCAACGTTGTCTCGACCGAAAATGTTTGAATGGCGCCGGTTGGTGTTGCTCCATGAGTGGCCGGCGAACTAATGTTATCTGTGCCCGGCGCGGCAATTCCCCAAACCGGGACAGCGGGATCAGAGGTGCCGACCCACGGTGACGCTGAGTACATTGCCTCCTGACCATGAATACTGCGGCGTGGTGCCACTGCCAACCGTGATGGTGATATTGCCCGAACCACTATTGTTGTTGCCAGTCCCGGCCGGATTATCCTCACTACAACTTATAAAGAGCAGTGAAAAGCAAAGCGCCGGGACGAATTGTTTAATGTGGTTCATGAAGACTCCTTTTTTTGGGTTAAGAAATATATGGTCAAATGTAGGGTCAAATTTATGGTTCTGCAGAATATTTTTGCATAGAGAAATCGGACTTGCAGGTAAGAGCTGAATGATTAGCACAAAGAAAGAAATTTATGAGGCTGGTTCATATTATTTTGGGCGGCTATTCAATCATAAGACCCAAATCTGACCGAGCAAACTTCTGATCTTCGAAATCTTTGTTTGCGCCTGGGGGGCATGATTCTTTAAACTTTGTAGCCGAAGTGACCAAGCTTCGGTATTACTCCCTCTTTGGCTTTGAATCTGCAGATTCAAATTTTAGAGCGGGCGGCTTCCAGGTCTTTGAATCACCGGTAATATTGTATTTTTCATTGACAACTTCCAGCTCCTTAGGTTCGACTGCAATAAGTAGATAACTGCTGTCTCCGGCCGGGTAGAAAGCTTGCTATTCTTTTTTCCAGCGCGGCGCTTTTTCTTTTGGATCATTTAACAAGCCGGGCGCTTCCGGTAATGCTGACATAGCCGGGTCCGTATGAGGCAAAATAGTAAAGGGCGACCCTTGAGTCATGATGAATATGTCTCACTTTACGGCTGTTGTTGACAGGATTCACTGATGGATTTAATTTTCCAATGGGTTGAACTGAATAAATTAGCCACGGATTACCACTGATTTTTACACTGATAAATTGTTTAGGACAAAGAAAATTTAAAAAAGGTTCGTTTATTAAACCTGTGTTTTATCCGAGAAAATCCATGGCTAAACTTTTTTTTGTGATTTAATTTGTGCCGCCGACCTTCAAATATTTGTTAAACCACTCCACCACCCGCTTCATGTAATCCAATTGGTGTGCGCGTTCGACCAGGCCATGCGGCTGGCGGGGATAGAGAACCAGTTTCGTCGGTACCCTTTTGATTTTCAAGGCTGTATACAATTGAATGCCCTGTTCCGGATGCACGCGGGTGTCGGACATGCCGTGAATCACGAGCGTCGGTGTGTCTGCTTTTTCGATATAATATTGAGGAGAGCGTTCCCAGTGCAAATCGCGTTCGGTGTGCCAATAAGAATTCCAATGTACGAGCGACATTTCGTGCGGGATGTCTGTAGTGCCGGCAAAAGAAATCCAGTTGGAAATACCGGCAGCAACGACCGAAGCCTTGAACCGCTCACTGTGACGCGTCGCAGCCCAGGCGGAAAAGTAACCGCCGTAGGACCAGCCTCCGGTACCCACCCGTTCGCCATCCACAAACCCGCGTTCGATCAATGTGTCGACGCCGGCAAGCACGTCTTCAAATTCTTTGCCGCCGAGATCGTCATGGTCGGCTTTGCTGAAATCGACGCCGCGTCCGCCACTCCCTCTATAGTTGGGTTGCAGAACAAAGTACCCTTCTCCTGCCAGCACTTGTACCGGATAGCCTGCACTTGTTGTCCAACCGTTCAAGCTAACCCCTTCGGGTCCGCCGTGAATCTGCAAGACCAGCGGATACTTTTGACCTGCTTTATAGTAGAGAGGGTAAGTCAATACACCCTCAATTCTCCAACCGTCTGCACCCAGCCATTCAGTGACTTCCTGGCGGGCGATTCTTTTTGATTTCATCCATGGATTGTGGTTTGTGAGTCGTTTTATTTTATCGCCAGCTATTTTTCCTGAAAAAACTTCACGCGGATGTCTATGGGCATGTGCAACCGCGGCAAAACGTCCCGTTTTAGAATTAAGATCAATGCTTTGCATGATGGGGCCACCGGCGATTATGTCCGTCATTTTACCATTTTCGGCATTTACTTTACTTAAAACCGTTTGAGTTCCTTTGACTGATAGGAGAGCAAGGGTCTTATTGTTTATCCAGTCCACCCAAGTGCCACTGGATGCGACATTTTGACTGAGGAACCGCACAATCTCGCCATCGATGGGAACCGTAAACAAGCTTTGAGCAAGGGGATCATTGAGGCTGATTGCTCCAAGGAAAGCCAGCTTCTTGCCGTCCGGTGAAACCGCCATAGAACCAAGTTTACCTTTGGTATTACATAGAACTTCAGGAGTTCCGGCCGAAATCGGTGTTATATAGATTTTTTGGAAGACATACGAGTCATCGATTAAAGGTGTTTCTGCCGCCTGAAAAATGATTTGTTTGCTGTCAGGGGTCCAGACGAAATTCCAAACACTCAGGTCTTCCTCAAAAAGTTGGCGGGTTTTTCCGCTGGCGATATCGAGAATCCAAAGACGTAAGTGTTTATAGTTTTCGTCATAAACTTTCCAGTCGCGGCCGGCTTTTTGGGCTTCTTTTTCTTCTTTAGTCTCCGGGTCTGCGGCTACAAAAGCGATCGATTTTCCATCCGGTGACCAATGATACCTGCTAATTGAACTGTTGTGTTTGGTCAGGGTTGAAGATTCGCCTCCAGTGGCGGCTATTTTATAAATCTGAGTGTGCTCAGTCTTACCGTTCTTCTTGTCTTTTTCTTTGGTCTTTTTCGAAAGAAAAGTAATCCACTTACCATCCGGCGACCAGCTCACCGAACTCGGCCGTCCGGGCTTGGAAGTATATTGCTTTGGTTTTTTACCATCGACTGTTGTGAGCCAAATTTCAGAATAAGACTTGCCGTACTTGTCTTCTTCAGTGCGCGGAACGTTTAGAACGAATGCAATTTTTTGCCCGGAAGGATCGATCGCCACCTGAGTCACATGTTTCATGTTAACAATCATTTCCGGCGTTAATTTGTTATCCTTTGCCTGAAGTGCTGAAGAAAAGACACAAAACAATAAAGCGGTTAGGAAAAGCCAGCGCAAAGATTGGAATTTTAAACGAGTCATTATTCCTCCTGTTTGGATTAATTGATAGTTAAAATGAAAAAAACAAAATACAAAGTGCAACAATATAGACAAATGACAGACTAATACAAGCTGGTATTGTTTTGGATAATTTTTAAAAATTTGGCAGGTGGTTTCATAAAAAGGAGAAAGCCAGGGATTCGCTAACGAAAAAAATCACTTGATTTTAATCACCACCAAAGTCAAATCGTCGCTTTGCGGAATGCCTTCTGAAAAATCGCTGACTTTGTGTACGATTTTTTCACGCAACGATAAAGCGCTTTCAGACCCGTGTTCGCAGAGTAAGTCTTCCAGCAGTTTTGTTTCAAATTCATCACCCAGGGGATTGTGAGCTTCCGTCACACCATCCGTGTAAAAAAGAAAAATATCGCCCGATTTGAATGTCAATGCCACTTCCTTAATTTCGGATTTGAAGATTTTGCCATTTTCTAAACCGACGCCGATGCCACCGGGGGTGAGTTGACGACATGATTGCGTTTTCCCGTTATAATATAGAACCGGTAAGTGACCGGCGCGAACCAGGTTGAACTTCCGGTTTTTTAGATCGAACGCTCCAAAAATCAAAGTAATAAATGATTGATGCTCAATGCTGCGAAAAATTATTGCGTTGACTTCCTCCATTAATCTTTTGAGTGATTGGTGATATTGGGAAGCCGTGTTTAAAATCCCTTTCAGTTGCGACATATAGAGCGCCGCAGAAGTCCCTTTGCCTGAAACATCGCCAACCACCACTCCAAATCGACCGTCCTTAAATTCGATGTAGTCATAATAATCTCCGCCAACTTCTAATGCCGGGATGGAAATCCCGCTTATGTCCAGCCCCGGTACGTTGGGATCTTTCTGCGGGAGTGAACTTAACTGAATGCGCCGGGCTACTTCCAGTTCTTTTTTCATGCGATCCTGTTCACGTAATTCCTCCGTCAGCAGTGCATTGTCCAAAGAAATGTTGATGCGATCGTTTAATGATTCAAGCAGCTCAATATCTTCCTTATAGTAAGGTTCTTCATTTTTTTTCGGACCAATGCTCAACAGCCCAACTACATCGCCTTTTGACATTAAGGGCAGCACCATTTCTCCTTGCAGCTGTTTCCATTTTTCTGTCTCTTCGTCCGACAGAAGATCCGGTTCGGCTTTTAGCGGCGACAGGTCGACTAACTGCTGATCCTTTTTTAACTTTTTAACTACTTTGTCTCCATCCGTAAAGACCGGTAGCTCGGTAACTCCGTTCACATTCAACTTTCGCACCTTGAATTCGCCATCATCCGGGTGGTACCAATATATAACAACGGGACTAATTTTTATGGTTTCAGCAAGAAACGAAGTGAGCCTCTCCAATACTTTATCTAAATCCAGAATGTTGACGAGCTCATGCCCAAAAGCTCGAACGGATTCTATGTAAGTAAACCGTGTCGGATAGAATTTGCGTTCTACAAAATTCTGGATTCTATTCTTGACCGGATTGAACAGGGCTGCAATAAAGAGTGTAGCTAAGATAGTTACGATTTGGCTTTTGGTTTTGCTCAAGTCCAAAACCAGCTGCCCGATACCTACTATCAATAAAAAGTATGCAGCGATAACAAAGCCTGAGATGAGCGCGTACCTCACGCCGCGCTTAATGATAAAATCGATATTCATAAACCGGTGCTTAACGATAGTGTAGGCAAGGGTCACCGGCCATAAGATGATCAGAATTCCGGAAAATTCCGCATAAGGAAAGGATTTACCAAATAATAATGTCGGCAGAAAAAAAAGCAACATTGGTATCCCCAAACTCAGGAACGTGCCCGTAAGCATGATTTCTGATTGCTTTTTTATATGAGGGTTAGGGGCGCGTTTTACAAAACGGCCGAGTATGCACAGGGCAATGGTAAAATGAGCAAAAAGCCAAATGCCCCAGCCATACTGCAAGAGTTTTTGGGTCCATTGTAATTCATTTATGAGACCATAAGTATGTGGGACAATTAAGACTAAAGGTGCATAGATGAATAAGAGGGAGAATTTAGGATATTTTTCAAATGTTTTGTTTTGAACCGGAAAAATTAGGAGAAAATGTAAAAACAACCCGATAGCCAGAGGCCAGGAGGGCAGCATAATAATATCACGAAACCAGAAGGGCAGAACGTTGTGCAAAAAGTAGCCCGACGGAAAAGTGTTGTGCATGGCCAGGGCCCAGAAAATCAACATCAGGTAAAAAATCCGGGCCTCTTTATCCTGGATTCGCTTGAGGAGGACAAACGTTCCAATCAGGCACAATGCGTAACCAAACAGCATCCCCGGTAATAGAGACAGAAAAATAAGTTCTGCGTTAACTTGTCTTTCTGAAATAAATGCAATTTTAACTTCGGCATTTTCTCTGAGCACCTTAATTTCCACTAATTCGCCGATTTTAACACCCCAGAGGGCTTTGATAAAATCGCCACTGCCCGCAATTGAAGTATTGTTTAATGTTAAAATCTCATCATCTTTTTGCAGGCCGGCAACCGCTGCTTGTCCCCCCGGTTTGACGTCGTAAATAATTACGCTTTCTTGAGCTTTGTTAAAATGGAAATGCAGACCGGATACGGGCTTTGCGAAGGCGACATAAAGTTCAGCGGCGGTATTTAGAAAAATGTATAGAAAAACCAAAAGCCCCAGTAAAAGGAGCAGGGTGATTTTCCATAGTTTAAAATGATTCATAAATTATTTTTGGGATGTCTCTATAGATCAAACCGACTGTAAGGCGGTTGGCGTTGTGCCCTGCAAGCCTCTTGCGCATTGACCAAAAAGATGAGCTTGAACGACCAATCCCCAGAAATTAGTAAAAGGTGAAAGAATCATCAGTCCGGCCAAAAACAGAATGGCGTTTAAAATAGCAGAAAAAATCATAATTGCCAGAAAATTTCCTAAATCATTTTTGATTAAGGTGGAAATGCCGCTTAGACTAAATGCCGAGCCGAAATCTTCAGTGGCAGCAAATTGGATGAGACCGTAATTAATAAAAAAACTTAATGCAAACAGGGTTATGACAGAAGTCAGGACGCAAGAGATGGCTATTTCGTAGTCTTGAATATACGGATCCGTTGCAACGCGTGTAATGATTAAGGCACATATGCCGCCAATAACGATAAAATAGATGAGTATGATGATTGTTCCCATGAGGCCATCGACGAAAATTTTGCTCATGTTCGACCAGTCCGGCAGAGGAGACTCCTCATCGTTCATGACATTTCGGAGGACACCGATGTAATATCCGACCAGAAAAAAGCCGAAGATAAAGAAAAGACCCGCGTAAAAACTAATCAAAGCAAAGAAACCGCCAAGTCCAATCTTTTTTAACCACTCTTTATCCTGGAAAGTAAAAGATAAGGCTTCTGAGTAATTCATTTTAAACCTCTTAAAATTTAAAAGTTACGATCGTTTTGTAACTTTCTTTATACGGAGAATTTTTGAAATGTTTGGGTAAACCTTCCAGATTTCTTGCATTCAATCGTTTCTAAGTCAATTTGCATTTTAAAATTTTGATGCCCGGATTGATGTTTAAACTTGGAAGGTTTGAATATCACTGAGTGTTTAGGAATTCCATAAAATTTTCCCTCGAAACATTTCCTCCGCTCAGCAGCGAGACAATCCTGCCAGTTTCAGCCGAGACAGCTTTACTTAGCAAAGCAGCGATGCCAACTGCTCCGGCGGGTTCAACTACCAATTTTGTTTTTTCGAATAGTAAACCAACGGCTTTTTTAATGGATTCCTCCGAAACCAAAACCACCTCGTCTACATATTTTCGCACGTACTCAAAAGGCAGCACACCGGGTTTCGTAGCAACGAGGGCATCACAAATGGTATCCACTTCCTCAATCGTTTGCACGCTGCCCTTTTGAAACGAGAGATAGGTTGCATTGCAGCCCTCGGGTTGCACGCCGATGATCTTTACCTTTGGATTGAGCTCTTTGGCAGCCAGGGCAACTCCGGCAATCAAGCCGGCACTGCTGATCGGGACTAGAATCATGTCGATGTCCGGCTTGTCCTGCAAAATTTCCAAACCGATAGTACCATGTCCGACAATGACTTCCGGCGCTTCGAAAGTGTTGATTGCTGTGGTACCTTCACTTTCCAATTGGTCGAGGGTTTCCCATCTCGCCTCGAAGCGATTTTCACACAGGATCACTTTCCCGCCGTACCGTCTGGTTTTTTCAACCTTAAAAGGGGCGGTTTGCTCCATCATGACAATGGAAGTGGAAATGCCCAGTAAGCTGCCCATAAATGCGAAGGCTGCGGCAAAATTTCCGGATGAGGAGATGGCTGCGCCCTTCTGTTTTTGCTCGGCAGACAAACTGTTCAAAATATGAAAAGCGGCGCGGGCTTTGTAAGCACCCGTGACTTGCAGATTTTCGGGTTTAAGATAAATCTCTGCCCCGAAGTCTCTGGTGAACTCTTCTGAAAAGAGCAGGGGAGTGCGAACAATTTCTTTGGGAAGAGTGTTTAGGGTGTCTTTTATGTTTTGTAAGGTGATCATTGTGTGGCAAAATGATTTGAATAATATAATATGACTAAAAGTAAATATCAATCATAAATTACAAAAAAACCCGTTGGCTTTTCAACCATCCGGGCTCTTTTGATTAGACTATTGAAGGTTCTATTTAACGCTCATCTTTTTGGCATTTATTGCTTTCGAGCGCACGAAAGCATAACCCAAGCCGTTTTGGTTCATATCTGCGACTTTGCTGAAGAGCTCATCTGCCTTTGCCGGGTCGCCGGCTTTTGACTCGGCAACTGCCAGATGATAAAGTATGTATGGATCTTCCTGGTCGCCCTGGTTGAGATGCTCAATGGCTTTGGCGTGGTCGCCTTTTTCAAAATGAATAAGCCCGAGAAGGTCGTGATGATCCTCCATCTCATTTGGGTTGTTATCCGCTTGAATCATGGCTAATTGCTCGTCGGCTTTTGCCAGGGCGGTCTCAAAGTTACCTTTTTTGGCGGCGATAAGCGCTTCCTGGGCCGTTGCGCCTTTGGCAAAGGTGTCTTTGAAAGACTGCCTCAGATCTGACGCCATCACTGTTTTTTTTACACTCAGCCAGGCTTGCTTCAGCTTTGGCAAGATGGCCTGATTCCAGATGGACGTCGCATTTTTGCGAGTGAATCCATGCGACCATTGCGGTTAGGTCTGCGTCTTCCGCCATTTTTATGGACTCATCATATGCTGCAATCGCCTGCTCAAAGTTGCCTTCATAAAGATGAGAGCGAGCAATCTCGTTCATATCGGTCACTTTGGCTGTTTCAGTCATTTCCATTGCCATTGCTTTGCGGAAAGCCTCGCGCCCATCTTCGTAATTACCCATGAAAACCAGATTTGTACCAATCTTTCTTTGCGACATGGTAAACTTTGGATTCAGCTCTACAGATTTCATGTAATGTTCGATAGCATCATCGTGCCTGCCCATTCTTGTGTACAAATCTGCGATCGAGTCGTGAGGGTTGGCTTCACCCGGAATGAGATCAATGTAGTTGAGGAAAGCTCTCTCAGCTTCGTAATAATTTTCTGCTTGAATGTAAGCGTAACCAAGTGAGTTATAGGCCGTGGCAAAATTTTCATCGATCTCAATAGCTTTTTGATATTGGGCAATGGCCTTATCGTCTTCATCAAGCCCAATGTAAATGCCACCGAGAAATTCCCGCGCGCGCTTATCGTCAGGGAATTTTTCTACCAGTTGTTCGTATACCTCAACAGCCTTAACCGGGTTGTTATCTACACTTGCCTGCATGCCCTCAATCATCAGACGCTCTCCTTCCGATGCATTTGGCGCTGAGGCCACAGCTTTATCAAGATGCTCCTGGAAATCCTCAGTCGAGGTACTTGTAAAAGAGCGATATAAATGGCCTAGGGCAAAATCAGGGTCCGCCTCAAGGGCTTTTGAG
>SMXC01000113.1 GCA_004356825.1 Caldithrix sp. | reverse complement strand
CACTCGTTACAAAGTTCTGCTTTTCTAACGCTATTGGAAGCGAAACTCCGGTTTCGCAGGGCTGGGAAGAAGCAGAGTCTCTTTGACACCAGCAAGGCCTTCCCAAGCAGGAGCTTGTGAAGAAGGTGTTAATCAATTAAAAAAGAAAGTAGAATTCAGACGTTTCATTTTTTAAACAGAATCAGTGTTTCATCAGGGTGAATCGGTGGCTGAAAAACATCCTAATCAAGTACTATTTACCCAATCAAATCAACATAGAACCAAATTCTTAATATGAGTCAGTCGAATGTTCCGCAAGAACTTAAGCAATTTTTTCCAAAAGAAGTACAGGAAAGTCTTATCCGCTTGCGGCGGCACCTGCATCAAAACCCTGAGTTGTCATTTAAAGAAGAAAGGACGTCCCAAAAACTCTACGAGGAATTAGCACAGTTGAATCCAGTGGAATTAGTTCGAGTTGCGGGAACGGGTGTTGTTGCCAGAATAAAAGGGAGAAATCCCGGAGGTCCCACAGTCGCCGTTCGGGGCGACATCGACGCCCTGCCCATTCAGGAGGCAACGGGCCTGGAATTCGCTTCACAAAACGATGGCGTCATGCATGCTTGCGGCCATGATGTGCATGCAACCTGGACAGTAGGTGCAGCTCATCTACTTGCAAAGGATCCCGCTGCAGGGGATGTGCTCATCATTTTACAACCCGCTGAAGAAATTGCCAAAGGTGCAAAAGCAATTTTAGACACCGGCATTTTGGACAAAGTTTCAGCGATATTTGGCGCCCATGTGGACCGGCGGTTTGAAGTTGGACAAGTTGTGGCGGACGAAGGTGCAGTCGCCGCCGCCGCCGATATGTTCGAGATTGAACTGGTCGGAAAAGGTGCTCATGGCGCCAGACCACAGGAAGGAAATGATCCGGTAGTGGGAATGGCCGCACTAATTTCAACCTTACAAACAATTGTTTCACGCAGACTTGACCCAGGGAAGGCCGGGGTTATAACTGTAGGAACGGTTAGAGCTGGAAGTGCGCCTAACATCATTCCGGAAACAGCAATGCTTATGGGAACCATTCGTTCCTTTGATCCAGAGACCAGAAACCTTTTGCATTCAGAAGTCAAAAATATCGCCAACTCAATTGCTGAAACATTTAGATTAAAATGTAATATAAAATCAGAATACGGAACCCCGCCGATAAATAATCCCGCAGAACCTATCAGCTGGGCGCGGCAAGCTGTATCCGCATTGCTGGGTAAAGAAGCGCTTGTGCCTTTGGACATGTTGAATATGGGGGGTGAGGATTTTGCCTGCTACATGAAAAAAATACCCGGGTGCTTTATTCGGATTGGCGCAAGAGAGCCCGGCGGTGAAATTATTCCTGCCCACTCTTCGAAATTTCATGCTGCCGAGGAGAGTATATTTGTCGGCGCTGCTGTGTTAGCAGAGACGGCGCGAGTAGCATCCACGGCCTTGTCCCGCACCTAATTGGTGAAAAAGTAAGGTTGCAGTGAGCAAATGATCCCGAAACTTTCGCAAATTATTTCAAGAACACTTGCACTAATTGTTTTTTTTGTAATAGTCAGCGTTCCCTCAACAATCATTTTTTAAAAAAAACTCAAGGGGTGAGGTTGCCCGGACATCTACTACTGAGAAAATAAAGATTTTTTCCCCTTTCTGAAAACGTCGTGATCTCTCCAGCACCGAAATCTGGAAGAATCACTGTCGTAAACCGACTCTTAACTGGCTTAAAAACAGCAACCAAGTCTCAAACAAGTTCTCTTCTCCATGGTTCCATTGGGGTTTTCCGTCGTGCAATTTTCTCTCTCTTGTCAACGTTCATCACTTTTAAAGGCCCATCTTTTTTGACATTCAGGGGAGGTATGCAATGTTGCCTTTTCACTTCTTCTTTTGGCATTCGAGCACAATAATTTGCGTACGCTCATCATTATGTATTATTGCCATCCTCAATGAAAAAAACGTTCAGGACTTGATATGTGTATACCTGCCTTTGTGGTTTGGCGCGATTCTTTCTTCCACAGCTTGTTGATCGTCCTGTGCTGCTATTCCCGGATCTTTCCTCAATCCGCAACGTCCCAGCAGATTCAGGAAAAGCCGCCCGGCAAGAAGCCGGACTGTCCTCCGTCCAGAATTTCAAGTTCGCAGGGGGTCACACGAAGTTCGGATGCAGCATCAGCGCCATGGATGATTGGATCGCCTTCATCGCTGGGCTGCCAAAGTCTGCCGCAGATGCCGACGCTGCAACCGTTTCAAGCGGCGAGACCGGAAGGGTATGCCTTTGCACAAGAACCATCCGAATCCGTTCAATGCCAGCACGACGATTGCCTTTGCGGTAGCGGAAGCAGGTGACGTCGCTTTGTCGATTTACAACCTGAGCGGCCAGGTAATTCGGACTCTGCACTCCGGCCAATAGCGGCCGGTCGTCACAGCGTGGTCTGCAACGGCACAGATTTCCGTGGCCCAAAGTGGCCGGCGGAGCATTTGTACAGGCTTGAGTCAAAAGGATTTGTTTGGGGCAAGAAGCTTGCTTTTATGAAGTAGGATTATAACCTTCCGAAGGTCCAAAGCCTTCGGAAGGTTTTTTATATGAGCTCATCCACAGCCTTATCCGGCAACAAATCAATCTTATTAGAAAGGGAAAAGCATGGTTCTTCTCAAATACTCTGTGGTTATTTTCTCCATTTTGATCCATTCTAAAATGCTTCATGGACAAGCTATTGACAGGGCGAAGCTCGAGCAGCTAACAGAGACTTACATAACGGCCTCATACGGAATGTTCCATGAACTCCTCAAGCCTCCCCAACGACGCTAATTTTCAGGATCATGTCAAACAGAATTTGAATTGGATGGACAGTGCATTCAAAACAAGAGATTTTGAAACATCCATTCTTAAGTCAGAGGGTCCTCCTCTTCTACTAGCCGAAAAAGCCGCGAGCGGTTCCCGAAAAGCGGTTCTCATTTACCTGCAAGTTGATGGGCAACCGGTTGACCCGACGAAATGGCGCCAGGAAAGTCCGTATAAACCAGTTTTGAAAAAGCAAACAGAAGCGGGTGAATGGCAGGAAATTTCCTGGTCTTATCTTCAAAATGACAAAGTAGATCCGGAATGGCGCATTTTTGCTCGCTCGGCGTCCGACGCCAAAGGGCCCATCAGCATGTTCCTGACCGCCATTGACATAATGAAGACAGAAAAAATCGAACCGACTTTTAATATGAAAGTCATTATGGATTTTGAGGAAGAGCAGGGGTCTTGAAACCTGCCGGCTGCGGTGAAAAAACACATAGAGGCGCTGAAAGCGGATATGTTGATCATTTTTGACGGCCCGCGCCACACCAGCAACCGTCCGACCTTAACGTTCGGCGCTCGCGGCATTGCCACCATCAAACTCAAGGTTTTTGGTCCCAAAAAACCGCAACACAGCGGTCACTACGGCAATTATATTCCCAATCCGGCCTGCAGACTGGTGCAGCTTCTGGCTTCCATGAAAGACGAGGATGGCCGAGTGACCATTCCAGGTTTCTATGACGGCATCGAGCTTGAGCAGAAAACGCGCAGGATTCTCGCGAGCATCCCGGATGATGAAAACGAAATCAAACGAAAGATCGGTTTTTCAGAGGCAGATAAAGTAGCAGGGACTTTACAGGAAGCTATTCAATACCCTTCGTTGAATATCAGGGGCATGACCGCTGGCTGGGTTGGTAAAGAAGTCCGTACCATCATTCCAAGCGAAGCGCTTGCGGAGATTGATGTCCGTTTGGTGCCTGAAACAGACCGTGAACAATTGATAGAGCTTATCAGAGCGCACATTGAACAACGGGGTTACTATCTGATAAAAACACAACCAACTGATGATGAACGAGCTCGATATCCAAGAATCGCTTCGTTCAATTATAAAATCTCATATCGGGCGTTTCGGACGCCATTCGATTCGGAAGTGGGCCTGTGGTTAAACAAGGCCCTTGTGAGAGCCTTCGCTGAAGAGCCGGTTAAAAAACGCATGTCCGGGGGGTCCATTCCAATCTCACCATTCATAACGACCCTAAACATCCCAGCCGTCACCGTGCCAACGGTAAACTCTGACAACAACCAGCACAGCCCAAATGAAAATCTCAGGATGGAAAATTATAGAGACGGGATTATGACTTTCTTAGCAATTTTAACACAGTCGTTTTGAGTGAAGCGTCAAGAAACGTAAATCTGCCGGCGAAAATGATGCGGATGGTAGGACTGCTTTACACTCACCAACATTGTTTATGTTCAGGTTTGGGTTGCGCACTCCAAGCATTTGTCGTGAGCCAGTTCTGCCACTTGACTGGCTGTTAGGAGGGTCGCTGCTGCAGTTTTCACATAATTGCAAGGTGTGGGATCGCCAATGTAATAGAGCAAAAGATACCAACCACCGAGAGCTGCTTGGCTGGCAGCGATGTCACAATAGATGGCTGCAAGAAAGGGCATGGCATTATCGATCGATGCCGCCGCTTTACCAATCCAATCGAAAGCCTGGTAGGTTTTTTCACTCCCCCATTTGTAAGCAGCTCCAGACCACTCATCGCAACCAGCACAAGGAACAGGACTTTCAGGTGGGCATGCAGCGGCTGTAACCTGCATTACAGCAGCATGCAGCAAATCTTGGGCAGTGGATATTTGAACAGCGGCTAAATCACAAATGAACTTCCATTCGCCGGGCCAACTGGGCGAATCGGGTACTGGTTCATCCCGGGGCGGTGGTTCATTGCCAAAGAGATGTGGTGCAAATTGTTCAAACTCTTTCCTGCTCATGAACGAAGAAGGTCTTTTTTTAGCGACGTCTCGAGTCTCTCAACCTGTCTGGCTATTCGTTTAGGATCTCTCCTTTGGGTCCTCAGATCTCCGGGTTTCAATTGTTTGGTCAATTTTTTCATATCGGAAGCATAAACCTTAAGCCGGTGCTCTAACCTATTTTGGTTTGCAGAGGGGGCTTTCCGTTGGGCTTCTGCGCTGCGCTTTTGTGAGAGGGCTGGCATCGCACAGGCCAAAGTAAAAACAACAATTAAAAAGTGGCAAATCTTCATATTGAACATATAGATCTCCTTATTTTTGATATTCAGGTTACCTAGATCAAATTATTCAATCTTTGCCCAAAGGCAAGAAAATTTTTGTGGTCAAATGACTTATTTAAAAAAAAGAGAGAAAACAAGCGGAACAAAAATAGGGGAAGATAGCAGTTCTAAAAAATCCTGTATGAACTTATTGGCATCGCTATTTTGTAGCGCAATACCTCTTAAACATGAAACTTCTCTTTAATATTTTCTGTAACCACACCACCGTCAAACGAGTGAACCATGCGATGGCTGTATTCTGAATAAGCGAGGGTGCATGTTATCAATAGTCGCCCCGTTTTTCGTTGAGCTCGGTCAATAAATTCATCACCTCATCGCCGTGCGCAGAATCGAGGTTTCCGGTGGGCTCCTCTTGCAAGGATGAGTTCGGTCTGCAATGACCGAACGGCACGAAAGACATTCCACTCTTAATAAACTATTTCTTCCTGACTTTATCCAGGCGGATTATGTGTTTGCATCGCGGTTCAACCAGGATGCAATCCAAACCGAAGGAAGCGACCATTTTTACATTCAGTTTTAGAAAAGACAGCAAAAATGTTTATTTGGAAAAAAGAGAACCTTTGGTAATTTCTAAAGTATAATAGAACACACAATTAGAAATCCAAAAGCTTGGCCGTCTCGATTTTTTTATTTTTTTACCCCCTTTTTTTCCTACCTTTTGGGAGACAACATTTCGAGACGGCCAATTTTTATTTTAGAACTTCACTCTTTAAACTTCCAATCTAGCCATAAGTTGTAAACCCGGTTTGATTTTTTCTTGCTAGTCAACGTTTTTATTTGGTGAGGTGCATTAACACGGCAGATTATGGGCAGAGAGGTTTTTGCGGTAATCACAAACAGGAAGTTAGATTTTTCCTGTGGGAACAGAGTTAGTGTGCGGAGTTTGACGGCAAGGGGGAAAAACGGGTTTGTTAAAATTATCGGGAATAATTTACAAGGGATTACGAACGGCCACAATTCGATTGTAAATCATACCGATCAACCAGCCACAGATTCCGCCAAAAACAGTACCATAAAACAGACCGATAACAGCGCCGGTCCAGGTAACGGAATAGCCGATAAAATATTGTCCTAAAAGTTCGAGATGCGGCCCGACATTTTCACCGCCTTTTATAAGTAGCCAAATGGTCATTCCAAACAATCCCACCCCACAAACAAGGGCAAAAATCAGAGCAAGAATAGTCGCATGAATTCTTGCTATTGTGTGGCTTATTTCCCGGGTTGCGGCGAGTTGGCTCATTTTTTAAATCCTTGCACTGGGTTAGATTTTATCAAGAAGATGTCTTCTTCTCTCAGTTTGAGCGCGTCGATGCACAATAAGAGCGTACGCGGACAACCCCCAGTTTCTCAAGAACGCGAACGAGCTTCCGAGCAAAAATCCGAGAAAACCTGCATCCAATAAACCAATGAGGGCTCCGGTCCAACTTACTTCGAACCCGTAAAAGTATTGCGCCAGAAGCAGCAAACGTGGCCCGACAACCTCTCCCCCCTTTAGCAGAAGAATCGATGTTGCCAAAAAAATAAAAATGCCAAAAACAGATCCAACTGAGATGCCCAGAGCTAAGGGGTCTAACCTTGCGAAAACTTTTTCCATAATATCATCCATGGATGATTTAGGCTCCGTTTCGGGCTTCACCCTGGTTGGAATCAGCCGGTCACCGGTTTGATGACCGTTGGTGTGAGCCTCTTCATGGTATTCCATTTCAGTATTCACTGACCAGACATCATTGGTTTCGCCCGTGATGTTGCGGGCCGCATAAACGCCGGTGAGCATTGAATGATCCTGATTATTGTAACGATGCAAGCCATTCCGGCCAATCGTTTGCAAGTTCGAGAAAGTCTCTATGTATTGACGAATTGTCGAGAGCGTTTCACGGTAATCGCGATCGTAAATCGGATACGCTTTTTTCATGCGCACCACTGTTCCATCCAAGACCTCGGAGGCCTCGATCAACCCAAGTTGTACACACTCCCGCACACCAAATTCTATGAGCCGTTCATCTGACCAAGTCCACTCCTCGTCTGTGTCCCACAAAAAATATTCAAGGCCCAAAGATGACGTTGATGAATCCGGGACCATTTCCGGACTCCAGTTCTTGTAATTTTGAATCCGTCCCATTTTCACTTCCGGGGTGTGAATATAAATCCAATTATCGGGAAATACTTTTTCCCGATTCACAATCAAGACAACAGTCAGGTAATCGCGATACCGGAGTTTGTTTGCTGCTGCTAAAACTTCATCAGGGGGGGCAGGACTCAATGAATGAATTAATTCTCTGAGCGGCATAGTCGATACAAAATGGTCACTCCTGTATTCGGTCATTTCAGTTGAACCATTGCGGGCCACAACGTACTCGACACGGCCATTTTTGTGGCACACCTGTTCAACCCGGGTATGGCGGATGGTTGGATTGCCATTTTCCATCAAGGAATTCTCGCAATGTTCCCACATCATGCCAGGGCCCAATCGTGGGTAGAAGAACTCGTCTATCAAAGTCGTAATTAAATTCCCGTTTGATTTCCCTTCGCCAAATAAAGCATTCTTTACGGCTGTACTTAAAGACAAATTTTTTATACGCTGCGCAGCCCAATCCGCGGAAATTTCGTTGCAGGGGATTCCCCAAACTTTCTCAGTGTAATTTTTAAAAAATATGTTGTATAACCGATGTCCAAATCGGTTCGTGACCCATTGCTCAAAATTGTTTTCCTCCCGATGTGGAAATAATTTTGACTTGGAGTAGCTTAAACAGACCAAAAACGCCTCGATAGGACCTAAGCCGGCAAGTGCGTTCAGCGCCTTAAGCGGATAATCATAGAAGTATCCGCGATAGTGAATTCTTGACAGCCTGGGTCGAACCAGGAAGTCTTCACCAAGTATTTCGTGCCAAAGCTGATTGATATAAGGCACTTTTGAGAAAAAGCGATGACCACCGATGTCAAACCGGTAACCTTGGTAATTTACGGTGCGGGATATTCCGCCTACCTGGTTGTCCGCCTCGAGTATGACGGATGACTTTCCGAGTTTTGACAATTCATAGGCAGTCGTAAGTCCGGCTGGCCCGGCCCCGATAATCAACGATGCATTCATCTTAGTCCTTCAAGGCCTCTTGCCGAATAATTGATCTCTGGATTTTCCTTTTTTAAAAAATAGGTTATTACACCAAGAAAAAAACTCAGGCCGCTGTAGTAAAAATAGAGAAAATGAAGTGGAATGGCCAGAGCTGCAAAAGAAAAGTCTCTTTTTTGTATAAAAAATCTATATAAATCAATATTGATTAGTAAAATTGAAAGAAAAATTAAAACTGGTAGAAACAGCAATTGCTTAAAAAAGCCTACAAAAACAACAGAGGTTATAAGCAACATGTAAACAAGAAAAACAGACAATCGCTGAGAGATGCTTATGTTAAGATCGTTCAGCATATTTTTGTTACGAAGTATTAAATGAGTCCAGGGTATGCCTCTATCCAAAACATCAGTTTTAATCAGCCCCCAAAAAGTCCAGCGTTTCAAATGCTTTACCTGGATTTCCTTTTTCAGCATTATTTTATGATGAGTATTTCTAAGTCGGTAACCGAGTTCAATGTCTTCAATGGCCGGTCGTTTAAACGATTCACTAAAGCCGCCGGCTTCCATGAAGACTTTCTTTCGAATCGCACCGCAGCCAGACCAGAACGTGCTTGCCCATTCACTTGACTTTTGATGAGTATAGTGATGAAACAAATTTTTAAATTCCGAAATAAACGACGTTTCGTGCGGCTGATCGTCATAAGAGCCGATTATTGCAGCGACATCCTTATGCTCTTGAAATGCCTGCACAATTTTTGAAATCGTGTCCGGACAAATCAACACATCCGAATCAATAAAAAGTAGAATGTCGGCAGAGCTGGCTTTGGCGCCGCTATTTCGGGCATGTGCAGGCCCGTTGTTTTCGCAGAGCTCGATTACTTTAACCGGAAATTGTTTGGCAACTGAAACCGTATCTTCACTCGAATTGTCATCCACTACCAGACATTCAAAGTTGTCAAAATTGGAGCGAATCACAGCCTCTAAACATTTTTTAAGCCCTTTGGGATCGTTGTAAGCAGGAATAATGAGTGAAACTGTTGGTTTATTTGCGTTCAATTTTTTCAAAAATTTTAGGCTGCTGAACGGTATAAAGAAGCCCGCTTTGATGAATCAGTTGAATGTTTTAACCATGCAGAATCAATTTCAACGGAAATGGCTTGCTGAATAATTTCGATTGCTACTAAAAGCCGCTGTTTCCCACGGCGGTGAATTATTTTACCCTTGATTCCGGAAAACGGTCCGGCGGTAATTTCTACGGGATCTCCGCAATTGAAATAAGAAGTAGTTTCAACTCGATCCGGGTATTTGAGCAGTTGTCGCACATCTTCGATCTGCGCATTGGGAATAGGAGACGGAGATCCATTAAACTCAATAAACCGAACAACACCGTTAGCCTGCAAGACACGAATCTTTTCTGAAAGTTTTATATTAACGAAGAGATAACCCGGAAAAATCGGCATGTGTACAGTTTTTTTTCTATCCTTCCAGTAGCGGAGCTGAGGAACCAGGGGTAAGAAATGCTCCAATCCGCGTTGCTCAAGCTCCATCGAAACTTTTTTCTCATACCGGGAGCGAGTATAAATAGCATACCACCTTGGAGTTTGTCGCAGATCCATTGCCTTATTCTTTATCGTTGAAAGCGACCTAAAATCTGAAACTGTTTTCATGCAAAAATTTCCTTTGTTGCGGTGATCAACTCTGAACAAATCAAAGCTCGTCAAGCTCGATCCCTTATTCATTAGACTTAAATAGTTATCCGCATTTGTACCTAAATGCGTAAAATGGGAAGCAGAATTGACTAGAGATTCCGAAATATCGTTGCCATGAGGAAAAAGGTGTTCAGGCATTCAGGGGTTAAAAGTGTTAAGGGATTCAATACCTGAAAGAAAAAAACTTAGGAAGAAACGTCTTTAGCACTCTAACACTTCACACCAAAGATATTCCTTGCTTGGACAACTTAAGTTTCTTATAATATGCCGGAACAATCAGAGAGGCTCTTCTTAGAAATGCAGTTTCACGAAATAGATACACCGGCATTACTTATTGATTTGGAGCGTATGGAACAAAACATTTCCCAAATGGCAGATTTTGCTCGGCAGAAGGGGGTTGATTTACGGCCGCACACCAAAACTCATAAGTGTCCTGAAATTGCAAAAATGCAGGTAACAGCTGGAGCAGTTGGAATTACATGTGCAAAAATTAGTGAAGCCGAGACTATGGCCGCCGAAGGTTTAAACGATATTCTAATCGCCAATGAAATCATTGGTACAAAAAAAATTAACCACCTGATTGAGCTCGCGAAAAAAGTGAGACTGTGTCTTGCAGTTGACAGCGAATTTGGAGCAAAAAGCCTGAACCAGGCTTTAGAACAAGCCGATCAAACGCTTGAAGTTGTCATTGAAATCAACTGCGGACAAAATAGAGCGGGAGTTCTTCCCGGCGGGCCGGCGCACGAACTTGCCAGAATAATTGCTGATTGCAGCCATCTCAAATTACGCGGTTTAATGACTCACGGCGGACATTCTTACAACGAAATTTCTAGAGAAGGCATTGAAGAAGTCGGCATTCATGAAGGAACCGTGATGGTACAAACTGCAAATCTGCTTCGACAAAATGGCATTTCAGCAAAGACCGTCAGCACCGGTTCAACACCGACAGCATACTATTGCGGCGCAGTAGAGGGTGTCACTGAGATTCGACCTGGAACTTATGTTTTTTATGATTTGACCCAAACTGAGCTTTTTGCCTGCTCTCCGCAAGATTGCGCGTTATCTGTTTTAGCAACTGTCACCAGTATACCGGCAGCAGACCGCGTCATTGTTGATGCCGGGAAAAAAGCCATGACTTCAGATCCGCGGGGCAGGGCCGGCCAAAATGGCGGCTTTGGTTACATTCCTGAAAAAGACGTAACAATTAGTAAACTCTCTGAAGAACATGGCGTGATTGAAACAGATTCAAAATTTGAAATCGGGGAGAAAGTCAGGATTATTCCGAACCATGCCTGCGTGGTCGTGAATATGTTTGACGAGATGCACGGTATTCGAAACGGGCAAGTTGAAAAAGTTTTTAGAATAGAAGGTCGGGGGAAGATGTTATAGGTTTATCACAGTCATTTGTCGTACATAATTTATTTTTGAGGAAGAAAGGAAAAGATGATACCAGAGCTTTTTAAAATCGGGCCGCTCACCATCAACAGTTTTGGGGTTATGGCCATGCTGGGATTTTTGATCCCCACGCTTTTGCTTAGAAAGGAATTTTCTCGCTTTAAATACGATCCCGACTTGGCAAACGGGATTATCATTGCTGCGATGATTGGCGGATTTGTCGGGGCACGGATCTATTTTATTGCTGAACGATGGGACGGATTTCTGGCAAATCCCGGTGATTATCTTTTTACTGGCGCCGGTCTGGTTTGGTACGGCGGCCTTATCGGCGGTATTTTAGGTGTTTATCTGTATGTCCGGTCAAAGAAAATCGGCTTCCCGTTTATCTTTGATTTGGTGGCGCCTACGATCGCCCTCGGTCAGACATTTGGCCGCGTGGGCTGCCTGCTCTCCGGGGACGGGGACTATGGTCCGCCAACCGATTTGCCCTGGGCGATGTCATTTCCGCAGGGCATCATTCCGACTAATGAGCTGGTTCATCCAACCCCAATTTATGACATTATTTGGCTTTTCGGCACTTTCTTATTTCTTTGGAGTATTCGCAAAAAAGAATTACCCGCCGGTTTCAAAATGGGTCTATATTTGGTCCTCGTCGGCGTCGGGAGAATTCTCACCGAACTTTTCAGGACGACGCCAAAGATTCTGGTGGGGTTGAGCGCAGCCCAACTCATAAGTGTTTTGTTTATCGCCATCGGCGGAATTATTCTATTTAATGTCACTTCAAAAAGGAAAGCAAAAAAGTCGTCTGGACCAATCCTGAAAGATGTTCAAGCCTCCTGAAGACACGAGTCATCTCGCGACAGCCTTTGCCGGAATTTCGGCCATGATCATGGCATCAAGCTCAATTACCGTAGTTTCAAATGCAAATTTATTGAAGAGACTTAGGCTATAACGTTAGGGAGGTGTTATTGGGAGCACAAAATTGTTTCATTTTATGCTCCCATGTTTTGGTTCGATATTATGTTTGAATAATTAGTGCTCCACTGGGTTGAATATATGCTTCTCTGTGCTCCCAAAGGCATTCCTGTCCCATAACCGATTACCTGTGCCTGGCATGGCACTAATGAAGCCAGGCAACTTACATCATTTAGAGAATTAAGAGGGTTGATTTACAGAACATATACCTGAATGAATACAAGTTTGCAAATCGGAAATTAACGGCATAAAAAACGATGAAGTGAGAGTTGAGTGCGGAGAAAATTCAAGTTTAAATTGTAAATCAGGTTCAGAACCGGGAAAGTTGAGTCAGGTTGTTTTAGGCGAGGTTTTTCTTAACCCAGTTCTCCAATCCACCGACCAAAACCAATTCCTGCGCGGCCGTACCGAGGGGGTTGATGGCATACTCTTTATCAGCCGTATTTAACAGCGCCTTGCGGAAATCGATTATTGCATGAATGCCACTGCGAACCGTTAGCCTACCCATACCAAATTTTGCTTTTAAGTCATTGACCAGATCGGGAACTTCGATGGTTAAGAAACCGTTGTTCAAAGCATTGCGTTTATAAGTCTCGCTAAAGGAACCTGCTACAACTAAAGCAATGCCGCGATATTTTAAACAAGTAGCCGCCTGTTCGCGCGAGCTGCCACTGCCAAAATTGAATCCGCCAACAAGAATGTCACCCTTTTTAACCAGCTTTTTAAATTCCGGATCATAGTTTTCCATCACCACTTCCGCCTGCTGTTCCGGAGTAAACTCGTCGATGTAAGTATACTTTCCCGGATAAATGCCGTCGGTGTTGAGGTTGTCTTGATGGCAAAAAATCAGTTCGCCGGTTATTGATTCCGGAAACCCGTCAAGGATTTTGACGCCGACGTCCGTTTTTTTCGACTTTTGGTTAATCTTAATTTCACCAACCGTTTGTGCCGTTTGCCAATCCCCCGGAAAATCGATATATCCAGCTAAAGCTGAAGCCGCGACCACAGCAGGAGAAGCCAGGTATGCTTCAGCGCTTCTGGACCCCATTCGCCCTTTGAAATTGCGGTTGGTGGCAGAAATACCGACTTCGCCGTCTTCGAGAGTACCGACGCCAAGTCCAATACAAGGCCCGCACCCGGGCGGTAATTCGCTGGCACCCGCAGCCATCAGCGCCTGCCAGTCGCCGCGTTTTTCGCTTTCGGCCTGGACTTCGCTGGAGGCGGCGGCGACATAAAACTCGACATGCCCGGCAATTTTTTTTCCACGAACGATGGCAGCGGCTTCTGCGAGGTCCTCAAGGCGACTGTTGACACAAGAGATCAGGTAGGCTTTATTAATCCTAACTTGCCGCCTTTGCATCTCCGTAATTGAAGTGATGTCTTTGACGGTATTGGGGCCGGAAATATGAGGCTGAATCGACCCCAGATCAAGAACTAGCTCTTTGGCATAAAAAGCATCCTCGTCTGCTTTTAAATTGCTTAGCTGGGCCTCCAACTCAGCAATTCTGGATTCATTAAGACGGGGATGGATTACATCACTATCTGCGTCAGAAGGAACACCGGCGGGTCCGCGTTTTGCGACAAACTCTGCCCGTTCGTGAAGCCAGTTAAGGGTCACCTCATCAATCGGGAAAACGCCGGCCAAAGCACCCCACTCTGTGGTCATGTTTGCGATAGTAAGCCGCTCGTCCAAAGAAAGGTGTTTGACCCCCTCGCCGACAAATTCGACAATGTGATTGAGAACTTCATCCTGGTTAAAAAATCCGCATAACGTGATGATGACGTCTTTGCCGGTTACGCCTGGTTTAAGTTGCCCGTTGAGTTCGACTTTCGCGATCGCAGGAGCCTGCCACCAGGTTCTGCCTGTGGCCCAGATTGCGGCCGCGTCCGTCCGCACCACCGGCGTCCCTAAACAACCGATACCGCCGTACATATTTGAGTGGCTATCAGAAGCAACAGCCATAGTGCCCGGCCAGGCGTACCCTTCTTCGACCATCACCTGATGGCCGATGCCACGACCTGCCGGATAAAAATCGATTCCGTGCTCGCGGGCAAACGCTTCGATGTTGGCATATTTCTGTAAATTTTTTTCGCTCTTGTTCTGAATATCGTGGTCGAGGGTAAAAACCACCTGGCGGCGGTTTGCTATTTTGGCAGCGCCAATACTGCGGAATTTTGGAATCACCGCGCCGGAGTTGTCGTGAGTCATCACATAGGCAGGCCGGATTGAAATATAGTCGCCGGCACGGACTTCGTGCCCTTTCTCTAAACCGACAGCAAATTTTTGTGCGATTTTTTCGACCATGGTTTGCGGCATAAATTTCTCCTGAAAAGTTTAAGCACAGTCACTTATTTATACAACTGATAAATAAAAAAGATTTGTTCAAAGTGCAAGAAACTTGAATGCAACTTAATAAAAAGATTTGACGCAAAGATAACGCAAAGGAAAAAAGACAGGACTTCATTTTCCGAACCAAAAAGAATATAACAATTTTCTTTTCGACTAAAAGTTAAGGATAAGCGCAAATATATTTAAAAACAACTTTGCGGATCCTCTGCGTCTCGGCGTCTTTGCGTCCGCCTTTTTCCTTTTATTTGTGGCTTTATGAATCAACGGCATTCATCGCTGACAACCTTCCCATCAATAATGACAGTGCAAACGTGACTGGTATATTCAAACGGGTCGCCATCGAAAAGCAGGACGTCGGCGTCTTTGCCTTTTTCCAGCGAACCGACACGCTTATCGATACCCAGGATCTGAGCCGCGTTAATAGTGATGGTTGCGAGTGCATCCTCAAAGGCCAGCCCGTTGGCGGCAGCAATGGCCGCTTCGTATAAAATCACGCGCGTCTTGGGTACGTAGCTTTCATAGCCGCTTTGCAAAGCGAATTTAATGCCGGCTTGCTGCAATTTTGCTGCGGTTTCATAGGAGGCATTTTGCGTCTCGCCGCGGTTGCGCACCATGGTTGGGTGTAAAATTACCGGCACCTTGGCAGCCTTGATTTCATCGAGCAAAAGATAGGCTTCGGCGGCGCCGTCCAGGACAATTTTGATATCGAACTCATTCGCAAGCCGCAGGGCGCTCATGATCTCGGTTGCCTTTTGTGCAGTAATCAGAGCCGGAAGTTCTTTGCTGAGAATTTGAGCAAGTACCTCCATTTTCAAATCCCGGTCCGGCCTTTTGTCCTCTTTTTTGTTCTGCATTTTTTTAGCGTAGTTTTGTGCTTTCAACAGAGCGGTGCGAATCATGGCGACGCCTTTAGCGCGGGTACCCGGAGACTTGAAATTCCTGCCCACATTGGGACCTAGGCTAAAGGCTACCATTGCAGTCGGCTTTATCAATGCGTCGTTCACGGTTTGGCCGTTTGTTTTCACGATCATGGTTTGCCCGCTGATGAGTGCACCCGGTCCATGTCCGGTATGTATGGTTGTCACGCCGAAATTGCGTACCCATTCGACCAGTTTCTCGCGAGCATTAAAAGCATCGATAGCGCGAAGTTCCGCTTGAATTGGATCGGACTTTTCAAGCTGATCCTGGTCATGCTTCTGGTTATAATAGCCCGCAAGCCCCACGACTGTGTGGGCATCAATGAGGCCGGGAGTGACGATCTTGTTGGACAGAATTTTGTAGTCACTACCAATATTCAAACTGGATGCCGGGCCAACCCGTTCAATTTTTCCGTTTTTGATAAGAACCACCCCGTTTTGAATCGGATCGCCGGCCATGGTATAGACGGTTTCACCCTTGACTGCAATTTTTTGACTCCAAATCGGCGTTGCAATAATGAAGACTATCAGTAGAGAACGCATCGTTGCGTTCCCCGCCATTTTATCGAAATTTTTAGAGCTCATTCCATGCCTCCTTCGGCTTCGTACGCAACAACGTTCTGACGAAATACTTCGTAACCGCCGACCGAGTATTTTCTGTCCTCGGGGTTCGAACGATCAAACAATTTGAGTCCTTCAACCCAGGTCTCCTCGATATGTGTATAAACGCTGAGGGGATCCCCTGACAGGATGATGAAATCTGCATCTTTGCCTTTCTCAAGAGAACCGACACGATCAGCCAAATCGAGCATTCGCGCGGCCGCGAGGGTGACTGATTCCAGGGCTTTCCCACGTGACATGCCCGCCCGCACGGCCAGTGCCGGTGAACGCAAAAAGAGACGGGAATCGGTGATTCCGTCATCGGTGTGGAAGGCAACATCGACGCCTGCTTTTTCCAGGATTGCGCCGGTCTCATAGCGCAAATCAACAGCCTCTAATTTACCACCAGGGGAATCGATCATAATGATGGAGCAGGGGATACCGGCCTTGGCGATCTCATCTGCGACTTTCCAGGCCTCGCTGCCGTGCTGAATGACCACCCGAAAACCGAACTCCTGAGACAGTCGAATCACGGTCATGATGTCATCATGCCGGTGCGTGTGGTGCTGAACAATTCGTTTGCCGTCGAGCACTTGCATCAGCGCCTCCATTTGCAGGTCTCGCTCGGGCATCTTTTCAGGATCGCCGTTAGCAGCTTTGAGCTTCTTTTGGTACTCCTGCGCTTTGATATAGAGTGCGCGTACCATTGCAGCTGATTTGGCACGCGTACCCGACCGGGGTTTTTCTCCAAGGGAATTTGTCCCGTTCGCCATTTTCATGCCGCCGCAGACATCATTTAATGAATCTTTACAGTAAAGCAAATCCTCGATCTTGTTGCCTTTTCTAAGTTTCACATAAACGGTCTGGCCGCTCATTAAGTGTCCCGAGCCGGGCATGATGTTGGCCGTGGTTACGCCGCCGGCCCGCGCCCGTTTAAACGAATCGCTGCGGACGTTGATGGCGTCCATTGCCCGGACATCGGGGTGCAGAGTCGCAGATCGATCGCCGCCTTGAACACCGCCAATGTGCGAATGCGTATCAACGAGTCCCGGCATTATGACCTTGCCAGTGACATCGCGCTCCGTTGCATCGGCGGGTGCCTGAATATTGTCCGCGAGGCCGACTGCGAGGATTTTTCCGTTTTGAATAACCAGAACACCATTTTCAATCGGTTCGCCGGAAATGGGATAGAGCTTTGCGCCCCGAAAAACGTGGGGTTGTTCTTGTGCAGATGATTGCTGGAATAGCAAACCAGCCACAAGTAGAATTAAAAAATTGAATTTCATAAATTATTCCTCCTCAAAAAAATGTTGTTTGGTAGGGGCGTAAAATTTTACGCCCCGACATTTTTGACTAGATTTATTTAGGCAAATATTTTTTTGGAAATTTTGCAACTACCGTATACTGTGGATCCACAATATTGGCCACGGTTGATTCGGCAACTTGCGAAAGCACCTGGTAAGCTTCCCAGCGATCGAAGCCGTAATCCGCTTCAAGCCACTCAATCAACTCGATATGTGCCAAACGAAAGGCATCGATTAAAGGTCGTGCGCTGGCCGCTACCATGATAAACTCGTCGTTTTCAATGCGCGGCCAATCTATGGGTTTATCTTTGATGAGATCAAATTGCAGGATGACATCCATGGTAGCCTCGAGGCCGGTGCCGGCGATTTCGCCTTCCCCTTGAAGCGCATGACCATCGCCAAAATAAAACAGCGCTCCTTCATGAAAGATTGGCAAATAGACCGTTGCACCTTCTTTGATCTCGGGCGCGTCCATGTTGCCGCCAAAATCACCGGGCCAGAGACCGGGAAAGGATTCCTCTCCTTTTGGTGCGACGGCAACCCGGCCCAGCATTGGCGCCATCGGCACTTCAATTTTTCCTAACTTGCTTCTCGGTAAATCCAAACTGGCGATGTTCCTCCCGCGATCCAGATGCCAGAGAAAACGCTCTGATGGAATGTCGGGATTCAACATTCGCACCCGCACATCAGCGGCCAGGCCGCCGAAGCCGGGTCTGATTCGCGCCGGTCCCCACTCCCTGTTGGTACGAACTTTAATCACTTTGATAACCAGCTGGTCTTTGGGTGTTGCGCCTATAATATAAATCGGACCCACTTCTCCAGGCCACGCCCCGCCTTCTTCTGTGTAATATCCACCCATCAAAGTTTCGCTGATCAGAACATCGCCCGGCTTAAGCGTTAGAACCGGTTCGCGAACTTTATATGCCTGGTAGCCGATTTTTGGTGTGAAGCGGGTGGTGTCCTGGGAAAATGTTAGATGGGAAGAAAGTAAAACGGTTAGTGAGATTAAAAGAAATCTGTATAAATGAATCATTCCTTCCTCCTCAAAAAAATGTTGTTTGGTAGGGGCGTAAAATTTTACGCCCCTACATTTCGGATTTTGTTTTTTCTGGCAAATACTTCTTTGGACTTTGCAACCATAATGAACCAAATTAGTATCTGACAAGTTATTTTCTGCAGATACTCGATAAAAGCATTCGAGCACAAGCTTTTGAGCAGAATTTGAATCACAAACATCAAATCATAAATAACAAGTAATTTCCAAAAACCAAGTTTCAAACAAAAAAAATTCACTGAAAGTTATGGTTTTATTTGGACATTGGGTTTTGGGATTTGAGTTTTATCCCCGACTAAACTTGTCCCCGAATTTTTTAATCGGTGAACATTCCGGGGACAAGCTTGTATTTGTAGCTTGTTTTTTGAGATTTGCTTGTCCGTGTTTGGTTTACCGAATAAGCAGAAACTTTTTTGTGGCCACAAAATCGTCTGCTTCTAATTTGTAGAAATAGATACCGCTGGCCAAATCATCGGCATAAAACGTTGCTGAATAGGTTCCATCAAGATGAAACGCATCTATCAGCGTCTGAACTTCGTTACCAAGTAAATCATAAAGTTTTAAAGAAACAATCGCAGAGGTTTGCAAAGAATAATTTATTTGGGTAGAGGGGTTAAACGGATTTGGATAGTTCTGCGCAAGATGAAAAGTTTCCGGAATCTCCGTGACCAGCTCTACCGAAGTGATGTTGGCGCGGGAATATTTGTAGACAGTTGCACCGACAGCGTAACCTATATTGTCGCTTAACATGCGAATTCTATTCAAGCGGGCATTAAATAATGGAATTGTGGTCCAGGATTCGCCGCCGTCTGTGGTTTCATAGGTTTGAGAATCTCCCCCAACCCACCCCAGAGTTTCGGTAACAAAGCCTATTCCCTGTTCATGGTAGCCACCGAACAAAAGCTTTTCTTCCCAGGTCAGCCCGCCATCCTTTGTTTTCAAAAAATAAGAAGTTCTACCCGAACTGAAAGTTTCCAGTGAAATGTAGCCAACTTCCCGGGTTGGAAAGGAGATTTTCCAACACCAGTGCGCGTTCTGTTTTGTCGTGTGGCGAATTTCCCAATTATCGCCGCCGTCAGATGTAAATAAAATACGGCCGCTTGAAACCGTTAAATCACCGACACCGCCGACTACAAAACCGGAATCAGCGTTAAAAAAGTAAGCATCGACCAACCGATCCACAAAGGGTTCCATGTTGATGGTTTTCCAACTGGCGCCGCCATCCTCGGTTTTTATAACCCGGGGCGCACTATAGAAACGCCCGGTGGCATAAACCACCGAGTCGTTTACCACCCATATGCTGCAGATACCTTCAGGTTTTGGCTCCGGGAGGTTCAAAACCGGCGTCCAGGTTTTGCCGCCGTTTACGGTTTGGTAAAGCATATTGGTATCGGTGACTCGGGGCATCTGCTCAAACAGGCCAAGATTACCCGCCCAGCCTCGCAGCGAATCTGCAAAGCCGATGCTTCGCCAGAACGTTTGCGGCTGGTTTAATTGCAGTTCCCAACTCTCCCCGCCGTCAGTGGTTCGATAGATCTGGCCGAAGCCGTTTATCACCCAGCCTAATGATGGGTTCACAAAAAAAACATCGTCAAAACGTGATCCGGTCGGGCCGGGCGCATTGGGCAGCGCTCGCCAGCGGAGTTCGGTTTGCGCATTTGCTGAGGGTAAGAAAAGTAAAATGGAGAAGAAACAGACCAAGCCGTACTTGACACAGATCTTCATGACTCCTCCTGGAAGTTTGAATAAGGATTATTAGAAAATTGCACGGCTTCTACGTTAAAGAGGTCTAAAAAAATACCCAATAATGTCTTCAATGATTCATAATAATGACGAGTTTCGCTAATTTTTTCTTACTTCAAAACCACTTCTTTGATATCTAAAGTTACATCGTCTACTTTCATTTTAATAGTGCGTTACTCCAGACTCCAGAGCCCCAAAGTAGTCTTGTCTTTGATAAGTATCTTTTTGTCAAAAATAACCGGGTGTGCCCAGGTAGGCGAATCCGCCACAGTATACTCTTTCACAATTTCAAGGCCATTCTTGCTGGGTCTGGAAATAATGAATCTACCATCTGTTTGTAAACTTAGAAGCAACTCCCCAGCGCGAATGAGCGCAGCGTTGCTGGCCTGCCTGCCTTTGCTTCGCCAGTAAATCTCCCCGGTACCTGCGTCCAGAATGCCATATTGTCCTTTGTTCCTATCTGCAAAAGTAACGACTAAATCGCTAAAAAGAACCGGTGTGTTCATGTAATTGCCAAAATTTGGTTTTTCCCATACTTTTTCGGTAGACCAGGTTTCGCCCTTCTTATCCACTTTTAATCTCATCATACCCTGATCGTAGCCGGTCAGAATTAAATCATTGTCAACCAATAGTGGCGTCGCGCAGCTTACTAACCAGGGTGTCTTAAACGGCACTCGCCACAGCAGCTCTCCGGTCTTAAAATCAATCCCGATGATATGTTCCTCTGAGAAATTTACCACCTGCCTGGTACCAGCGAAAGTGGTAATCATTGGAGAGGCATAGCTCGGCCCGTCTCCGGTCCATTTCCATTTGACTTTGCCCGTTTGTACCTCAGCGGCAATCAAAGCGCCATCGCTGTGGCCGCCGACATGGATAATCATCAGTCCATCTGAAATAAGAGGAGACATAGCCGCACCATATACAGGGGCCGCACTTTTAAATTCATCCGCAAACTTATTCTGCCAATTCAGTTTGCCGTTTTCTGTGTTGTAACAGGACAGAATACCGCTGATTCCCAAAGTTATAACGGCATTCTGGCTGGCAATCGGTGTGGACTTTGGGCCTTTACCGTGACCATAAGCAGCCTGATGCATGGTATAAGGAACCGGATAGCTTTGCTGCCATATCGTCTTGCCATTTGTTGGATTGACGCAGGTGATGACCTCTTTTTCGTTCTGTCTGCTGAACACAAATATTTTGTTATCGAAAATGACCGGCGACGAATGGCCCTCGCCAATTTCGATTTGCCAGACGCGTTCTAACTTCTCAGGCCACTCTTTGGGTACCTCAGAAGCTGAAATCACGCCGTCACGATTGGGCCCGCGCCACTGAGACCAGTCTTGAGAATGAACTTGTACACTTAAAAAACAAATTAGAACCAGGATAATTTTTGATTTCATTTAGTTCTCCAAATAATTTTCTCACTTCCCTAAAAACAAATCTGGTACTTGTGGCAAAGCCAGCCAGTGCGCAATTTTGTTGTCTGTTTTTGCAACTTCTTGAGCTAATTTTGCTCCTTTCTTTGTCCTTTTGATTATTTAGAGCGCTCAGAATTCTCATCTCCCATCAAAATTATGGCGAGTTTATTCAATCGACTTTTCAACTCCGTTGTGTTGTCATTAGATGTTACTTCATCGAGACTCTTAGCAATTGGATTAACTTTTTTCTAAAAAGAATAAGAAATTTATTCCTTTTTAAAACTTACAAATTCGCCAGCCAAAACTCCACCATCTTCGTGAACAAATGCTTTCGTGCCGGGCGGTCGGAGATGCCGTGTTTGCGCATGGGGTAAAACATCATGTCAAATTGCACATTGTTTTGAATCAGCTCTTCGATAAAGGCCCAGGAGTTTTGCGGGTGCACATTGTCGTCGTAAGTACCATGTATGAGCAGCAGGCGGCCATGCAGATTTTTGGCGCTTTTCAAATAGGAAGTCTTTTCATATCCTTCAGGATTGTCCTGAGGCCGTTTCAGTGCAAACTCTCCCCACTTGGTATCGTAGTAATGCCAGTCGGTCACCGGCGCAACTGAAATTCCAGCTTTAAATTCCTGGGAGTTGGTCATGGCATTCAGCGTAAAGCTGCCGCCGCCGCTCCAGCCCCAGATGCCAAAACGGTCAGCGTCTACATACGGTTGCGACTTGAGCCATTTCACCCCGTCGACGATGTCTTTCAGCTCAATGGGCCCGGACATCATGTTGAGCAAACGATTTTCCAGCTTCTTGCTGATGGCGGTGGCGCTGCGGTG